>NZ_JAVRBQ020000143.1:0-26123 GCF_034531215.2 Nostoc sp. ChiSLP03a | reverse complement strand
AAGCAAGATTGCTTGGATCACTTTTTGCCGGAGGTCATAACTATAAGGTTTGGGCATCAGTTTCCCAGAGGTTCTACTGGAGCTTTCATCAAGGTCTACTTCCAGTTTATGGCTTAACCGCCTTGGCGGTTGCTATATCGCGGGACATTGCTAACGGCTTATGAGTCCCTACTGAATACCCAAACTTATGAGAGATTTGTGGAACGCTATCAGCAGAAGCTATTTGAATTGTTGGAGGATGAGCGCCCGTTCTTTTTTCCCTACAAGCGCATCTTAATGTGGGGGCGTATTTAAGAAACTTGAAACTAGTTGTGATTTCAAGCATAATCTTGCTTAATTTTGAAGGAAAAGTTGCACAACTTGTTCAACTTCTGCTTCAAGTCACACAAAACAAATGCGACAACAACCAATAGTTGACCACGGTGACAAGCAGTAGTTGTCCAAGAAGCACTCTGAAATCCTTATTCTTTCGTAAATGCGATCGCACCAGGAAAACCCACTGACAATTACTAGTTGACCAAGAGTAGAAATACTAGGCATTAGTTGACCAAAAGTAGTAACTTGATTTCTTCGTGGCTTTTGAAAGCAGCATCCTAAGATATCCTGTCAAAGACAGAATAGGCTTGTCATCTGAATCAGTGTGACATAACCTAAAAACAGTTTGCACAAAATTATACTTTTTAACCTTTGGTAGTTTAGAGGTCAGAAATTTAACGCTTCCCTTAACTTATAAAATTGCAATAAGTAAAAATGAATACATTACTTTTTCAAGCTCAACTTGTAATGCTCCACTTATCTCTGTTAGCAGCGGAAAGTGAAGTCAGAGAACTTGAACTCATAGCGCCATCAATAGCAAGTATGGCAGCATTACGCGGAGTTGCATTACATAAAAAGTTCGGCGGTGGTAAATATTTGACTTTAGCTGAAGCGATCGCACACGAAAAACCTCTGACCCTTGAAGATATTAATACAATGGTGGATTTCTTTGAAAAATTCAAACCAGACATGGACGATCCTGGGTGGTACAACCCTGAAAAACCCTCTGTAGCTTGGATTCGCTGGTCTCTCATGGGAGGACAGTCTGGTAAAAACTGGTCACTAGACACCAAAAAGATGGTTGAAGAAGGTTTGAAAGATAAATCTATAAAAATAAAGACGCCGGAATAAATATACAGCAGGAGAAAAACTAAAGCTTCCAGTTTTTCTAGGTTGCTCTATTTGGCGATCGCACTTGGGAACACTAATATTAAGTAAAGTTCTAAAATATACTGTAATTTCCCAAACTGAAGGCTTCACGAGTGCGACAACAACTAATATGACCAATAGGCATTCTGAAATCCTGATTCTTTCGCTAGAGCGATCGCAGCACGAAAACTTATTAACAAGCATTAATTGACTACAAGTTGTAAATTAAAAATCCATAAATTTACCTTTGCTGTGTGTGATTTCAACCATAACTTTGCGTATTACTAAGCTGGATGCTAATTCTCTCCTAAATTTGATCGCAATAACTCAGTCTCCATATTATGCAGCCCAGTCCTTACAAAGAGTTTCAGCTTGGGTGATTACTGTTAGGGTAGCTCTCTCTTGTTTATCAGGAGGATAGCCATATTTTCTGAGTAATCGTTTTACAATAGTGCGGAGTTTGGCTCTAACTGTTTCCCTTTCCGTCCAGTCGATCGAGACGTTGCGGCGAACCGCTGTGACTAACTCACGAGCGATGGTTTTTAGGGTTTCATCACCTAGTACCTGAACTGCGCTATCATTCACTTCTAAAGCATCATAAAAGGCTAGTTCATCTTCTGATAATCCTAAGCTTTCTCCACGTTGGCTAGCTTCTCGCATTTCTTTGGCAAGCTCGATAAGTTCTTGTAGAACTTGGGCAGATTCGAGCGAGCGGTTCTGGTAACGGCGGATACTGTTTTCTAACATCTCCGAGAAGGTGCGGGACTGTACGACATTACGACGCGATCGTGCTTTGATTTCATCATTAAGCAGTTTTCGCAGCAACTCTAACGCTAAGTTTTTTTGGGGAATACCTCGCATTTCTTCCAAGAATTGGTTGGAGAGGATGGAAAGTTCGGCTTTTTCGAGTCCAGCGGTGCTGAAGATATCAATTACTTGATCAGAGGCAACTGCACGGGACACAATTTGACGCATAGCAGCGTCGAGATCGGCTTTGCTCTTGCCTCCTTCAACGGTGTGTTTGGAAAGTGTGGCTTTGATGGCTTGGAAAAAGCCAATTTCTTCCCGCAGAGCAATCGCTTCCTCTTCAGTGGCGCAAAGGGCAAAGGCTTTGGAAAGTTCGGTCACTGCTTGAATGTAGCGTTGCACGCCGTTGTCTTCCTGAAATTCGGGGCGTAAAATCCAGTCGGTTGCTTCCCGCAGAACGGTAAGACGTTCTGAGGGATTGCCTGTGAAAAAGCGAGAGTAGTCGATACCGTGAAACATTGTGGCGACGATTTCGAATTTCTCCTGCATTAGGGCGACGGCTTGTTCAATGGGAATGCCAGTTTCACCGCGATCGCCTTCTGTGTATTCCTTTAAAGCATTTTTCAAGTCTTGGGCGATGTCAAGGTAATCGACCACTAAACCGCCCGGTTTTGCCCCAAAAACACGATTGACACGGGCGATGGCTTGCATCAAATTATGCCCTTTCATCGGTTTGTCGATGTACATGGTGTGCAGACAAGGGGCATCGAAACCAGTCAGCCACATATCCCGGACAATTACAAGTTTGAGTGGATCTTTATGATTGCGGAGACGGTTAGCGATTACATCTTGTCTTTTTTTGGTGCGGATGTGGGGTTGCAATGCTTCTGGATCGGCAGCGTTGCCAGTAATCACAACTTTGATTTCGCCTTCGCTGTCCTTGTCAGAGTGCCACTCTGGACGGAGTTTGACGATTTGCTTGTAGAGTTCGGCGCAGATGCGGCGGCTCATGCAGACGATTATGCCTTTGCCTTCCATTGCCGCGAGGCGATCGTCGAAGTGGTTGAGGATGTCTTGGGCAACAAGTGCTAGGCGTTTTTCAGTACCAACCATTGCTTCCAACTTCGCCCATTTGCTTTTTAGCTTGTCTTTGGTAGTTTGTTCTTCGCCTTCGGTGACTTCTTCAACGTCAGGGTCAATTTTGGGTTTCTCGCTCTCATCGAGGGCAATTTTTGCCAGACGGGCTTCATAATAAATTGTAACGGTAGCTCCATCTTCGACAGCACGTTGGATGTCGTACATGTCAATGTAGTCGCCGAAAATTTGTTTGGTGCTGGCATCAGCTTTGTCGATCGGGGTGCCAGTAAAGCCAATGAAAGAAGCGTTGGGGAGGGCATCGCGCAGGTATTTAGCGAAACCATAGGCGGTGTAGGCTCCTGTTTCTTCCTCAGTTTCTTTGTCTTTGGTTTTGACGACTCGCGCTTTTAGCCCGTATTGGGAACGGTGGGCTTCATCGACAATGAAGATGATATTATGGCGATCGCTCAACATTTCATACTCACCGCCTCGTTCCTCTGGGGCGAATTTCTGAATGGTGGTAAAGATAACGCCACCAGATGCTACTTGTAGTTTGGTTTTAAGGTCGGCGCGGTCTGCTGCTTGGACGGGTTGCTGGCGAAGCAAGTCTTGGCATTTGGAAAAGGTAGTGAAGAGTTGGTCGTCTAGGTCATTGCGATCAGTCAAAACAACTAAGGTGGGGTTTGCCATTGCCGGATGCTGAATAATTTTTCCGGCATAGAATGCCATTGACAGGCTTTTACCTGAACCTTGCGTGTGCCAGATTACACCCACTCGCTTGTCTCCTTCTGAAGAGGCGGCTTTGACAGTTTCGGCTACTGCTTTGTTGACGGCATGGTATTGGTGATAACCTGCTATTTTTTTAGTGATAGTTTCGCCACTGACTTCAAATATTATAAAGAAGCGGATGAAATCAAGGAGACGCTCTTTATCAAAAACACCCTTTAAAAGAATTTCTAGTTCTGGTTTACCCTTAGCTATAAGATGTTTTCCATTAATAGTTCGCCAGTAAAAAAAGTGTTCAAAACCTGATGTCAGGCTACCAATTCTAGCTTGCAGTCCATCCGAAATAATTAATAATTCGTTGTACGTAAACAATGAAGGAATATCTTGTTTATATGTCTGTAATTGAGTAAAAGCTTGTTCAATATTTGCTTTTTGTCTTACAGGATTTTTAAGTTCAATTACTGCTAAAGGTAAACCATTGATGAAAACTACTATATCGGGACGGCGAATTTTTCTATTCTCTTGAACACTAAACTGATTACTAATTAACCAATCATTACGCTCAATATTAGTAAAATCGATAATCTTAATTTGGTCGTAAATAATTTCATTATTTTTAGAATATCTAACTGAGATACCTTCAATCAATAGCTTATGAAAATTATAATTATTTTCTAATAAATTTTGGCTTTCAGAACGAATTAATTTATTAAAAGCTTCATCTAAAGCTTCAATAGGTATATGTGGATTCAGAATCTCAATGGCAGAACGTAAACGATTTACCAATACAACTTCGTTATAGCTGCTTCTTTGGGAATTTGGCTCATCAGGTGTTATTTCAGAGCTATACAATCTTGTGTAACCAAGTTCTTCAAGTAGTGTAAGCGAGAATTCTTCAAGTAACTCTTCAGTAATCATTTTTAAAATCCCTGGTAAATTCCTAAGTTTCAACCTCTATTACTTGTTCACCGTTCGCTATTCTCTCTAATTGGTTCCGTAGGATTGCCAATGGATTTGAAGATAGACGATCTACAGCCTTAACTAGAACATTAGCAACAGTTCGTTCATCTAATTGTGTGAGTTGAGCAGTCTCTCTGAACACATTATGATGCTTAAATAATGTTTTCATAGTACTCAGCAAAAACTCGGCATAAGTTTCGTCTTCTCTTAATTCTGAGGCTAACAATTGCAAGCCTTCAGGACAAAATAAAATTTCTACAATCCACTGCTCAGGTGGAACTGTGCCTGGTAGTTTTATTCTATTAATTTTGGTATTTTTATCTTCGTCTGACATATTCAAGCTCTTCATCCAGTCTGTGATTTCTTTAGGTTTAACATCACCGTCCCAAACAATTAAAACTCGCTGTCGCCAGCCTGAGATAATATGTGCTTCAGCAAGACTAGCTAATTTAGCTTTTGTTCCACCACAGACAATCTTTAATCTTCTTCTGATATCACCAGGAACAGCCAGCCGAATAAGAGTTTCTGCTACAGAGTCTTCACAAAAAATAATAATATCCGGCTCAAAAGAAGACGATATTGAAGAAATAACTTTATTTTTAGGAACACAATCATATATTTGATGGTAAAAATTATTGAATTCTATTAGACAGCGAAATTCTCTTGGTAAAGCATCAATAAAATCAATGGAACGAGTTGTAACAATTATTTGAAACTTTTTCTCTAGGCAAATTTCTATAATATGAGGCGTTAATTTAGTTATTGCAGAAGGATAAAGGCCAGACTCTATATCTTCTATAAGAATCAGAGATTGAGCTTCAGCCATTTGAAGAACGTAGAACAATTCTATGAGTACATCCTCTCCTGAAGACATATTTAGACTCGAATACAGATTACCTGATAAGCAAGACCTAACTTTTAGGTCATCTGTAATATTTAGAGCAGCTTCAGAAAAGGATTTTCCCAATGTATCACTTAATCTTTGTCTGAATTTTTCATTTAGATTAAACGTTTTATCAAACAAGGGATTAGTTTTAAAGTGATTAGCAATTGAAACATGATTTAACCCTAGAATGGAGCGAAATGTACTAATAAAAATAATTTTCTTATTAGGAGGATTAACTGAAAAAGATTTAGTTATACCATCAAAATTAACTTCATCAGGAATTTCTTTTTCTGGCTTTTGCTTAATATAGTTCCACTTGACTCCAAATTCTGTGAAAGCTGTATCAATGTGAGTCGTTAGAAATAAATCGTCAAAATTAGATTGGCCAGTACTTACAGAATGAGTGTTTTTAAAAGCAAGCCTTAAAAGAGAAATCAGAGTGCTTTTTCCCACTCCGGCTTTACCGCATATAGCTGTTATTGGTCTATCTAAATTTAGCGAGAAATTTTTGATTCCTCTAACTCCAGAAACTCCAGAAATTTCCATACTAGATAATCTCGGATCTGGAAAAGCTTTAGGATTATTCCATTGTTGTATTAACTTAAATTCAGTTCTTGATAGCTTTGTTCCAGGCATACTTTACCTCATACAGATAAATTAATATTAAGAGATTTTTCATTTAATCTATAAACTGCCTCAATCTCACCTAAAAGTAGTTTTGGAAGCAAAGTATCACGAATAGCATTTAAAGAAATTATTTGTTCACTGTTAGCTTTTATAGTTCTCATAATTGGTTGAATTACATCTCCAAATTCTCGCGCTACTGTATTAGATGGAACCGTTAGTAAGAATGACAAAAAACAATTAACTGGTACACGTTGACGACCACTAGAACCAGTCATATTTTGAATTGCATGAGTTCTTAGTTCTTGACTTCGAGCAAGAAAGTATCCGAATTCAACAGGTAAGGGTGGTTTGGGTCTGAGGATGATGTATTCAGTTGAACCCCAACCTACTTCTCCTTCAGGCAAAAAATCTACAAATGCTGTTTTTCCGTTTTCTAAGCAAGGTGTAATTCTTGCTAAGAGCGTGTCACCTTGAATGAACTTTGTACCAGAACTAAATTCTCGATATATCCAATCATTTGGTCTGTGACCTTGAGTTGGCATATTTTGCATATCAAGATATGGAGCAAGTTTTCCTTGAGTAAGTGATCGCCTTGGATTAACCTCTATTAATTCAGGTAACGGAACTATTTTCCAACCATTTGGGATTTTGCCAATTGCTGAATCCTCAAACTCATCAGGAAACAGAGCAGCAGTTTCAGCATCCATACCTGCGGGTTGTCGTCCATCCATTTTGGCGCGGACGGGATCGAAGTCGATAAACCAGGATTTGAACAAGGCACGGGCTATCGCTTCTAATGTGTGGTTGATTTGCTGGTTGAGTTCGATTTTGTCGTCGAGAGTGCCGAGGATGTGTGCGATCGCCTTCTGCTCATCAAGCGGTGGGACAGGTAATGAAGCTTCTCTTAAAGTAGTTAATGGTCGCTGAATTTGCGGAACACCAACCTGAGACACTCGGCTGAAAAGATAATGCTGTCCTTCACGAGAACAGAGCCAGTAGTAAAGATATTCAGGTATAAGCTTTGTTGGATCGCACCGAACACGCAACATACTGTTACCCATAATGTATCGAGGGTACTTTCTGTTTTTGGGCATCAATCCAATCTGACCCAACGTTCCTTTATGAACAAGTAATATATCTCCAGGATAAGACTCAAATTTATCTCGCAGCTTTTAGCTCTTGATTTAAGATAAGGGACTAAATTTAATTGGATGCACTAGTAAGCAGGTCTATCATTCCTTTGATCTTTCTTAATAAGGAATACAAAAGTCTAATAGACTTTATCTTTTATTTGGATTAGCTTTTGAGGCTTTTACACTTTCCTGTAAAAGCTTGATTTTAGTGCCCTAGCATAATGTTAACGGTAGAACCTCGTAAATTGCTCTATAAAAGCTTACTGATCGATAAAACTACAATTTCCAAACAATAAACTAATAAGGTTTACAATGCTCACCCAAGAAGAGTTTGAACTTTGGTGCCGCCGTCTAAATCTTACTGAGGCGACCATAAAGGTCGTAGAACAAATTCGCTCATCCCAACCATCACGCCTAGTAGGTGGAGGTAAAAAGAATGTTGCTGGTCGTTACCCCAGCCGTAAAATGGGAGTGACTATACAGTTTGAGTCTCATCGTAATGAGTTAGCGCATATTTATAAACTGGAGCATGACGAAGATGTACTTGAATTCTACGACCAGCCGCCGCCTATATTTCTGGATTACCTAAGCAAAAAAGGACGGCGAAATTACCACAGTCATACACCTGACTTTTTCGTAATCCGAAACAACTCTGCGGGCTGGGAGGAGTGTAAGACAGAAAAGGATCTATTAAAACTAGCACAAGATAGCCCGAATCGGTGGCAGCGCGAAGATGAGAGCAAATGGCGCTGTCCGCCAGCTGAAGAATACGCCTCTCAATTTGGTCTTTATTACGCTGTCCGTTCCTCGGCTGAAATTAGTTCGATATTTGTACGAAACTTTGTCTGGCTGGAAGATTATTTCCAAAATAAACAACTGGAAGTGGATGAAGCAATAACTTCTGCCGTACTCACCCTTGTAAAAACCCAACCAGGAATCACTTTAGCCAATATAACTAATCAAGTTCAACAAGCGAGCGTTGATCACTTAAATATCCTAATTGCCACAGATCGGGTCTATGTTGACCTCTATACTACTTTCTTAGGTCAGCCTGAAGAGGTAGAAGTCTTTCTTGATCAAGAGGAAGCATTTGCTCACATGCAGATGTCAAAAATTTCTGCTCCAGCCGATGCTAGCAATGTTTGTGCTTTTAAAATTACCGTTGGAACCTCTATCTGCTGGGATGGGATTATCTGGCAAATTGTTAACACAGGTGAAAAATCCATTGGTCTGCTTAAAGACGATGGAAAGTTTATTGACCTCCTTAACGAAACTTTTGAGGAATTAGTTAGCAAAGGGAAGATAACAGGTCTCTCTGTATTTGAAGAATCAACTATTAATACTGAAGTTGAAGAATTAATAAATAAGGCAAGTAAACAAGACCTCAAAGAAGCCAATACTCGTTACAGAGCTATTGAGCCATTTTTGAATGGGACTTCCTCTACAAAACCCAATCGCACTCAAAGACGTTGGATTGCCAGCTACCGAAAAGCTGAAAAAATATACACAAAAGGTTTTATTGGACTATTTCCCAGACATAAGAATAAGGGCTGGTATAGGGAAGGTATTCCAGAAGAAGTACGATTGCTGATGGAGGAGCATATTAAAGAAAATTACGAGAATATCAAGCAGCCTTGTATCCGTCACGCTTACAAATCTTTCAAAGAAGTATGTGATGAAAAGGGATTGAAACCTCCCAGCAATGAATCCTATCGCCAAGCAGTAAGAAATCGTCCTCTTCACGAACAAATGAAAAAGCGCATGGGCGATCGCGCTGCCTATAAAGAGGAGCCTTTTTACTGGTATTTGTATCGAGAAGAAACACCTCCCCACGGCGATCGTCCCTTTGAAATTGGTCATATAGACCATACAGAGGCGGATGCTGAACTCCTCAGTTCAATTATGTTGAACCTTGGCGTTGATTACAGCAATATAAATGAGATCCTTAATATGGGAAGGGCTTGGGCGACACTGCTATTAGACGCTTACTGTCGAAGAGTATTAGCGATCTATATGACCTTTGATCCACCAAGCTATCGATCCGACATGATGGTTTTAAGAATTTGTGTCCAGAAATACGGACGGCTTCCTCAAATAATTGTGATGGACGGAGGACCTGATTTTAAAGGCACTTACTTTGAAGCTCTCCTTGCTTATTTCAGAATTACCAAAAAGCAAAGACCCGCAGCAAAGGCCAGATATGGTTCAGTAATTGAGTCTTTCTTTGGAGTAGCCGATAAGGAGTTTTGGCACAACCTGATGGGCAATACCCAAATTATGAAAAATGTTCGACAGGTCACAAAAGGGGTGAATCCTAAAAATCATGCCGTTTGGACGCTTACTAAGCTATATGCCTACTTCTGTGAATACTGTTATGAAGTCTATGACACTTGCCCCCACCCAGCTTTGAAAATGAGTCCTCGCGAAGCTTTCAATATTGGAATAGCACGTACCGGTATTCGAGAGCATATGTTCATAACAGAAGAGGAATTTAAGCTTCTAGCGCTGCCATCGCCCAAAGATCAAGAAGGTAGCAGAAAAGTGACTCAGGAGGGCATAAAAATTAACTACCTCTACTACTGGCATCCCTCCTTTAGCCGGATTAGAAACACTAAAGTACAGGTCAAGTTTGACCCATTTGACATCACGCTAGCTTATGCCTATGTCAATGGTCAGTGGACTAAATGCCATTCCCGTGAGCTACGAGAACTTCAAGGTCACTCAGAAAAAGAATTGATGATTGCAGCAGCGGAATTAAAAAAGCTTAACCAGCTTCAGAATAAGCAATTTAATGACATTACAGGCAAAAAACTAGCTCAGTTTTTTAGCCGCATCGAGATGGAAGAGGCTGCCCTTACTCCAGCGTGGCGTCAAGCAAAAAAAGCTATACAAGTTCAGCGACAGAAGGATAGAGAACTGAAGCAAGTTCATGCACAGATTGAAGGTCAATTAATTGAGCCTGATAAAGATGGTTTGCTCACTATTGACACTCCTATTGCTATTGCGACTGAAACATTAACAGTGCAACCAACAGAAACTTTTAAATCAGAAGTTGATGATGTAGATTTGGATGAAACTTTTAAACCTTTAGAGGAATGGTAATGGTTATTCAATATGGATTTCCACGTGAATTACTTGACCAGCCACCCCAGGAGCGGATGAACTTTTTCAAAAAGCCTGATGTCACATTTATGCACCGAAATTTGCTGACTGTCTTTAACAAAACTCACCGTATTATTCTTGAACCTGCGGGAGCCTCAATTATTTTAGTGATTGGCCCTTCTGGTGTTGGGAAGTCAACCTTGCTGCGCTTACTCTACAAAAAAATTATTGAACAGAGTATTGCAAAGATGGAAATAAACCCCGGTTGGATTCCTATTGTTTGGGTTGAAGCACGTGCACCAGGGAAGGGGCCTTTTAGATGGAAAAGCTTCTACGAAATTATCTTGAAAGCTGTGGATGAACCCGAAATTCAACAGAAAATTAACTACAACGACAATGGTATTCGCCGAGATAGTGATGGGAAACTTGTCATTAATACAAGAAGGACAACGGAAGATGCACTCCGTCTAGCAATGGAGAATGCTTTAATTCATCGTAAACCTTATACGTTAGCAGTAGATGAATTTCAGCATATTGGCAAGATGGCTGGAGTAGAGCTTTTACAAGCTCATATGGATTGTGTAAAGTCGGCTGTAAATATTACCAAAGTTCCTTGGACTGGGTTTGGCACTTATCAACTACTTGACTTCCTTGAACTGAGTCCACAATTGAGTCGACGTACTAAAATTATTCACTTTCCACGCTATTCTCTTGAGTCCGATGAAGATATTAAGGAGTTCAAGAGGATACTAGAGCATCTCCAATACCGAATGCCACTTTTGGAGGCTCCTCCTTTGAAAGAGAAATACTGGCAGTTTTGCTACGAACGCTGCATTGGCAACTTTGGCACTCTCAGAGATTGGCTGACGGATGCCTATGATCTTGCTCTTTTTGAAAAAGCGAACACTTTAAGCCTCGAACATCTAAAAGAAACAGCCTATAAAGATTTTGAGTGTGAAGAAATGGCTTTAGAGGCAATTAACGGTGAGAACAAGCTTAGAGATAGTGAAAATAGGAGCAGGAGCTTGCGTGTCATTTTAGGTTTGGAGAAGGAACAAACTCATGAGCAAGATAAATTGTCAACTAAGGAAAGTATCGAACAGAAAAAAGTTTTTAAATCTAAAAATACAAAACCATTCCAACGTAATCCCAAACGCGATCGGCTAGGAGGCCAATAAGTATGAGCAGCAATGAGCTTCAAGCAATTGGGTTATGTGATTTACAAGAACCAACTATTCCTCCACGCAGCCGCCTCTACAATTTAAAGCCAGTTGGTATCGGAACGCCTGAGGTAGAAAGCCTAACAAGCTACATTGTTCGATTAGCTGAAGAGCATTGTATACCTACAGGAATATTAATCTTGAGCGAGCTTGTACCATTGCTCAAAGAAGGATATATCTTCAAGAGTAAAGATGGAGGGCTAGACAAAATTTTTCCTAATCAGACAAAGGCTTTGAATGGAATGGGTAGCTGGGCTTTAAAATTAATTAAAACCCTTGAATCATTAACTCTACGTAATGACTTACGTTTACTAACAATGCTCAATTGGGTGGAAATAATTCCTCCAAGAAACTTGTTCCGCTCTGCTAGGGCCTGGTGTCCAAGCTGCTACGAAAATTGGCGTGTAACTGAACAGACAGTCTATGAACCACTCCTTTGGTCACTAAAGGAAGTTACGATTTGTCTTCATCATCATCAGCATCTCTTTACAGAGTGTCCATACTGTCGCAAAAACAACAGGCTATTGGCTTGGCGCTCAAGACCAGGTTGTTGTTCAAAATGCGGAGAGTGGCTTGGAATTTCTGCAAATATTGAATCACCAAACAGTATAAAACTGACAGAAGATGAACTAAATTGGCAAATATGGGTTATAAATAATCTTGGAAATTTAATAGCTGCTACACCACATTTATCTCCGCCACCTAAAGAAAAGATTTCCGAAAAGCTTTCTGCTTATGTCAATACCCTTGCACATGGCAATATAGCTGCATTTGCAAATAAGCTAGAGATAAATAGAAGTCAAACCCATAGATGGTGTGTGGGAAAAACCTTGCCAACAATCGACACACTTCTGCAAATTTGTTTCCAACTTGAAATATCGCTGCTCGATTTTCTTACTAAAGAAGAAATTAACGTAGATTCTAGCAAGATAATCACACAAAATCAGAATAAACCAAGTAAGGAAGGTACTTACCAATTAAACACCTCGACAGAAGTACTACACGCATTGGAAACTGCCCTCACTAAAAGCCCACCACCATCCCTAGTAGAAATTGCTGAATGGCTTGGGTATAAAAAAACCAGTGCTTTGTATTATTATTCTTCAGATTTGTGTAAAATTATAGCAACGCGACATAGTGAGTATGAAAAAGCTCAAAGGCTAGAAAAATTACAGCGTTTATTGGAAGAATTGCTTGCAGCTAAAGAGTATCCACCACCATCTATGCAGGAGGTTGCCAAACGTTTTGGTAAAAAATCTGTACATAGCCTAGATAAACATTTTCCAGAGCTATGCAGTGCAATTTCAGCACGATACGCTAATTATCGCCAAGAAAGCCGAACAAAGCGAGTAGAAAAATTGCGTCAGGAAGTTTGGAAAGTTGCGTCTCAGCTTCATTCGGAAGGGGTAGAACCTACTGCTAGCAGAATTTCAGTTTTTTTAAAAAGTCCTGGTTCGATAATCCAAAAAGAGGTTGTTGAAGCAGTATTCGAAGTACGGCGCAAACTCGGCTGGGAAAAATGAGGTAATTGTTTGAGGAATACTATTTACAAATACTGACTTTTCACGGTAAGTCCTTAATTTATTCAAGGTGAAAAAGTTTAGGAGCAAATGTGCTAACTAAATACGAGTTGTGGAACTTGAAGCTACCTTTGATCCCACCCCGTAGCCATCTGTACCACATAGAACCTGTCGGTATCGGAACATCTTTGGTAGAAAGCCTCACAGGCTATGTTTCTCGATTGGCTGAGGCTCATTGCTTACCTCCGGGAGTATTGATGGAAAGAGAACTAACCTCAGTTTTTAATAAGACATATGGAAGTAATAATTTACACAAAATATATCCTTTTACAGGAGCACTAAATGGCACGGGCGTCATGGCTGCTGACTTGCGTCAAGCTCTTCAAATCTTGACTCTACGCAATGATCTTCAGTTTTTGACATTGCTAACTTGGTCTGAACTACTCCCGTCTAGGAATTTGCTTCGTTCTATCAGGGCTTGGTGTCCAAATTGTTACGAAGAACGGCGCGCAACTAGTCAATTAGTTTTCGAGCATTTACTTTGGTCGCTGGATGTAGTTAAAGTTTGCCCACATCACCAGCAAAAGTTGAGTCAAAAGTGTCCTCATTGCTGTCAGACAAATTACGTTTTGGCTTGGCGATCGCGGCCAGGATACTGCTCTAAATGCTTGAATTGGCTTGGAATACCATTGGACACTCAAATAAGCGAGCGCCAAAATTTAGAAGAGCATGATTTACACTTTGAAATATGGATCGCACAAAGTGTAGGTGAGTTGCTTGCTAAAGCCCCATATTTGACACCTTTGCCATTAAAAGACAGCATTACTAAGGCATTGTGCAGTTACGTATCTCAAGTTGCTGAGGGAAATGTAGCTGCATTTGCTCGCCAGCTTCAGATACCCAGAAATACGGTATGGGTTTGGTGTAAAGGTGAGAATCAACCTTCAATCAAGGCTCTTTTACAAATTTGTTACTGTCTGAAAATCTCCCTACTGGATTTCTTAATACAAGGAGTAAAATCTGCAAATTCTTTTCAAGCAGTGCGACTACTACCACTTCAATCAAAACCCCAGACCAGGGCAAGTGCAAAGTCTTTTGATGCTAACAAAGTACAACAAAATCTAGAAGCAGTGCTTGAGAGTAATGATTCCCCATCACCATCAATGGAAGAGGTTGCTAGGCGTTTGGAATGCGACAGAAGAACTATTTTTAGGCATTTTCCAAGTTTATGTCATGCCATCTCTGCCAAATACCTCAGCGATAGAAAGGCGATTCTTCTGAGAAACGTACAGCAGTCTTGCGATGAAGTTCGACAAATTGCCCTAAGTTTACACAATCAGGGAGCATATCCGTCTGAAGCCCGCGTTTCAGAACAGATGAGTATGCCAGGATACTTAAGATACAGAGAAGTCCGTACAGTATTGCAAGAGATACAATGCCAATTTGGCAAATGCTAACTTAAATTTGCTTCGATCCATCGAGCAATCATTTCTTCTATGCTTTTCCTTCCCTTCTTTTCCCTCTCCGTTGTGCGACAATTGACAAGCATTAGTTGTCCTTTGAGAACAACAAGCATAAAGTGACCATTTTGGACAACTAGTGCTTGTTGTCGCAAAACAGGTTTTGAGTAACTATGTTTTAATAGTGGAGCTAAGCGGATTCGAACCGCTGACCCCCTCAATGCCATTGAGGTGCGCTACCAACTGCGCTATAACCCCAAAACTACTATTAGATAAGCTTAAAAAGCCTACTAATTAGTTTTATAAATTGTATTAGCTTTATTATTATGCAAGTTTATGCAATTTAAGTCAAGACACCTATATTAAGTTATGTGGATGCGATCGCCATCAGTTACGCTTGTTATCAAAATGCCCTGTCTGTGAAAAACCCTTTCCTGTTCTGGCTTTATAGATAAACGGACAATGCCAGAAATTGCAGAATATCAAAAGCATTACTAACTAAGAGAACTTGTCTTAACAAGTCACTGTACACAGTCGATAAGTCTCTAATATTGCGACATTAATTTGTGAATGTACACTAGGAGTTGAAACACCTATTTTGTCATTGCACTTTTAAAGTGGCTCAGGTCGGAGTTGAACCAACGACCCCAGGCTTATGAGTCCCGTGCTCTAACCAACTGAGCTACTGAGCCATGTTTTTCAAAATCATTAATTAATATAGCATAGAAATTTGCTCAAGACTAGTCTGTTTTGCAATTTTGTTAGAACTTTCATCCCTATTGAAGGTAATAAAAGTAGAAGAGGGAGGTACACTCCCTCAACTAACAAGGCAATAATTTAGTTACAGACAGCCAAGAATTATAGGCGTTGCGGTAACATAGCTATTGGGTTAACAGCACCCTTGCCTGATGGATGGATTTCAAAGTGGGTGTGTGGCCCAGTACTGTGACCAGTGCTACCCATTAAAGCAATTGTTTCTCCTTGATGTACTGCTTGACCAGGTTGCACCAGAATCTTGCTGTTATGAGCATAGCGAGTTGTGCTGCCATCAGGATGGCGGATTTCGACGAGGTTGCCATAGCCACCATTGTTCCAGCCAGCTTTTTCTATCGTCCCCTCAGCTGAAGCTACAACTGGCGTGCCAGTGGAGTTAGCAACGTCAATTCCTTTGTGCATTCTACCCCAGCGCCAGCCATAGCCAGAAGTTAGGGTTCCCTTTGCTGGCCAGGTGTAAGCTAAGGTTGAGGAAGATGGAGGAGGTGTAAGTTCGTCAATGGGTCTGGGAAGATATTGATCCACTGCTGCCAAAGGTGGTAATACCTGTGGAGAAACTGTGGTTCCTCGCATCTTTCCTAAGGAGTCAGAGGCATTTACTTTTCCAGGAGGCGTTGCCACCCTTGTGGCAGATTGAGTGCGAGAGGGAGTCCACTGGCTAGCAGAACCCAGATTAGGCAAGAATTCTGGGTTTACTACTTCGGTAGGGCGTACAGTAGTATGGAATTGGGACTTAGCCTGAACGCTATAATTAGCCCGAATCGGTGTCGGAACTGGAATTGGTATTGCTACACTATTCGGTCTAGATGCAGGGTTAGGTACACTTAAATTATTGGGCGTAGAAATAGGAGTGAGTATAGCAGCATTATTTGCTTCGATCGCTGCTGCTGGCACAACTAAATTACCAGACTGTTGAGCGCGATATTTCTGCTGTAACCTCTGGATTTCCGCTTGTAAGCCCCGCAAACGGTCATTATTGTTATTGTTTACCCTTGCTACCCTATTTGCTGGTGTCTTCGGCTGTTGCATTTCGGCAAAAGCTTGTGGCACTGGAATGTCACCACCGACGCCATAAGACTTAGCTGTGGGGGGGGCAGTTTCTAAGTCGGTTGCACTATTTGCCTGAATCTGTACAGTTACCGGTGCAGGAACGGCAACGCTACTGTTGTCGGCAATAGTTGGTGATGGTGAACTAGGTAGATATGAGTTAGCACTACCAATATTCAAAGGGGAGGTAGCAACATTAGGAGTTTTGCTAGACTCTACAAAAGTGGGCTGACTCGCTACAGTTGCCTCAACTTTAACGGCAGGAATTTGAACCGCAGGAATTTGAACCGCAGGAGTTTGAACCGCAGGAATAACTAGTTTTTGACTAATTCGCAGTTCATTGGGATTATTGAGGTTATTTGCTTTAACTAGTTCTGATACTGAAGTGTTGTATCTGCTGGCGATCGCTGCTAGTGTATCTCCAGGTTTAACTTCATAAGCTGTATGCGTCGAAGAGGCAATCACTATTGGCGCCGATGGTACAGATGCAGTGTCTCTTGTCTTCTGTTTTAACTTCGATACCAAATTCGCTTGGCTTGGATCGTTAGAAGTGTCTGACTGGACTGCTAATGCAGTCTTCTCAACCACAGTTGTCGGCTGCGCCAATTCTATATCAGCTTGTGATAAATTTTTGGTCTCTCCAGACTGCAACTGCGCCAGACTCTTTCTTAAACGGTTCGATTTTTCTTGTAAGCGATTTAGTGCGAACTCTTGTTGCGCCTTAAGTTGTACATTTATTTCACTGTTAGCTGCGGTTGACGTTGCCACTGTTTGTGGCTGGGCAGTTAGTGATGTATTTGTACTATCAACACCATCAGCACTATAGTCAGACAGCTTATTGACCGTTGGAAAACTAGTTTCGGCTAAGGTATTGTTCAATCCCTGTGCCATTTTGGGCTTCAGGTTAGTGGAATTTTTATAACCTGCTGTTGTTTGAGAAAACTTGTTTGGTGCAGGAACTTGCAAAGATATTCCACTTGCCGCGACTTGCCATTTAGCTTCAAGCCCAGGCACTTGTGATACTGCCGTTGGTTCCACGATTACAGGATTTTCCGGCACGCTCGCTGATGAGATTGCTTGGGACTCCAGCTTAGTGGAGGCGAATTTCACGTTGGTGTCAGGAACAGCAGGAATCGCTGAAGTTGCCTTTTGGCTACCTACGGGCACCGCTGCTTGGGCTTGATCGCTTTGTCGAGTCACCAAAAGGCTGGTTGCTCCCATAGAGATTGCCAAGCCAATCATTGCCGCTTTTGTCCGCACCCGGCTGTTCACTTTTGGATTCATCACATTTAGCAGTTCTACCGGGGCATCATCGCTGCTAGGGGTATTGTTCAACACAGCTTTTACTCTCTTTTTCAATGCTCGTTTCAAAGACGACCTCCTTACGATCACTAGCGCTTAACTAACCTCGATTTTTCAGTTGGATACTAGTCAATGATTTAGATCGCAACAAATGATAGATCGAGATCACATTCACCAGAGATGCTTACGCAAGATTAACCTGCTTCTCTGATTTAGACAAGTTCACATCTGTTTGCAAAACTTAAATTTTGCTGTGTTTACTTGTCCGAACCACTCCTAACACCACTTAGGACGATTTTACTCTTTACCATTATCCGCGCTTGTCTTGCGTCAATCGCGGGGACTGGACAAACTATTTGCCAAGTCCAAGTCGCTGCTGAAATTTAAATTGCGGCGACTTCTGGAAAAGTTATGCCCCCTGCTGTAGATATCTTCAAGATATTTCTACCCCATCCGTCTTCATCAACACGAGACTTTACGTTGATTATTCCCTAAAAAACAACCGTATTAACTATCGGCTACTTTTGGGCTGATTTCTGTCCTTGATGGAGCAAAAATAGCTCAAATGTAATACATGACTGGATTTTAGCAATTTCGTTCCTAGTTTAGGATGTTTTAAATTCATCAAAATCTATCATTCAAATTTGGCAATTTCTCAAGTTTCATATACAAATTTCTTATAATAACCTTACTATACTTGTAAGTATCTTCCACTACATTTCGCGAATAAACCAAATTTTTGGTATATTGTTTTACATATTTTTGCTGTGAGCGAGAAAATTTTTGCAGTCACAAATAAATCGTCTAATAGGTTTCTGGAAAGCTTATAAGTAAATACACTTATAAGCAGGAATGTAAACAACTATTCTAAATAGCCTAACTGACGACGGGTTTCAAATAAGCCTATTGCTACACTTACTGACAGGTTCAAGCTGCGAACCCCTGGTTGGCTCATGGGAATATAGAGAGTAGCATCGCAATCTGACAGAATTGCTGGTGGTAAGCCTGTGGTTTCACTACCAAACAGTAGCCAATCATCAGGTTGAAACTGAAAGCTTACATAATTACAATTTCCATTAACCGTATAACCCAGCCATCTGCCGCCACGCCTCTGATGTACGGTTTTAAAGGCTTCTAGTGATTCGTGATAGTGTAGTTTGACATAAGGCCAGTAATCTAAGCCGGCTCTTTTGAGGTAGCGATCGCTAATTTCAAACCCTAAAGGCCCCACTAAATGCAACTCTGTACCTGTAGCAGCACAAGTACGGGCAATATTACCTGTATTAGGAGGTATCTGCGGGTTCACTAAAACTACCTGAGGCATTATCCGTATAATTTAAGTACTGTATAAAACAATTTATGGTCAATGCTAAATCTACCAAAGGGTAGAGGCTATTCATAGGTTTTGTTAATAATAATCAAGCATCCTCTATCGATTAGATTTTTAAAAGGAAGTACAAATTATCCCAGATCAATGCCTGAGAGGATATTCGGCTACAATCGGGAAATATTAAGTCTTGTGTAGATAAAGTAAGTACTTGTGTCTTTTAGGGATGGTAGTGACTGCAATAAAATCTTCCATTTGTATGAAGACGAAAGTGGGGAAATGAGAGGATAAAACAAAGTGTTTTCTCAATGCTCAATCCCCAATGTCTTTTGAGTTAACCCAGCAGAGACGAACATAATTTGTCTTCAAGTTCGATTTCGCGCTCTTGGGTGGCAATAATAGCTTGAGCGATGACGCGCTGGCTGTCAAAACCGACTGCGTGTAATTGCAACCACTGTTGAGCTTCATTACCTTCGCGGAGGATTTTGTGCAAAGGCGAAAGGAAACAGCTAAAACCTTGTTGCTTGGCGATCGCCCAAACATCTTGGTAAATTTCGGCAATCCAATCTCTGGCTACAATACTTCTGCCATCTTGCCAATGCCTCAACTGAGCATCAAGACTACCAGCAGCAGCAGCAGCTTCGTTGTCAGCAGTGAGGGTGACGAGTTCTTCAGCAGAGAAAGTGCTTTGGGTTAACGGATCGATGCTGGGGTTTTCGATTATTTGCAGCAAACGCGCTTCTAATAAAGCAGTAATAGCCAATAAGGCAATGGGATCTGTGACTAAATCGCAAATTCGCAGTTCTAGGCGATTCAAGTCATAAGGACGGCGATCGCCATTTGGTCGCACCGATGCCCACAAATGCCTTACATTCTGCATGGTTCCGGCAACGAGTTGATCTTCCACCCACTGGATATGATCGGCGTGGCTGGCAAATAAGGGCACATGGCTGGGTGTTTGTGGGAAAACGCCCCAACGGGTGGAGTGATAGCCAGTAGCTTTGCCATCCAAGAACGGAGATGAGGCGCTGAGGGCGAGAAATAGGGGCGCTTCCATACGGATGACTCGACACGCCCGCATCAATACTTCTGGATCGCTGATGCCTATATTTATGTGTACGCTAGCGGTGACTACTTTCGTGCCGTAGGTGTTCTCAATGTAATCATGATAGGGGTTTGCTGGATCGGAACGGAGAAAGCGATCGCTCCCACCCAAAGATAAAGTACTCCCTGGTATTAAGGTGTAATCGCCCAAACGATTGAGGTAGTTTCGCAACTCCCGCCGGGGACGCAGCAAGGCACACAATAAATTTTCGTAATTATGGGATGGTTGAGTTATGTACTCGACGTTGCGGCTATCTGGTTCGCGCATAAATCCATCCAAAGCCGCAACAATTTTGTCGGAGAGACCGACGATTTCACCTTGAGGCGTGCCCGTGTACATCTCAATCTCAAAGCCTTTTAATAAGACCACCTTGTTCTCCTCGGCTCTCTCTACCTATAAATTGTATCGAACAAGACGAATCTCTGGATCTATCTTTTAGTCAATCAAAGGTTAAGAATCATTTAATTGACAATCCCCGCGAAATCAAGACGGTATATTTCAGACGGCATATTTCTGGATTGCCTTTGATAAATTATTACTATTGGAGTATGAAAAATATTCTAGTGTAGGTTAGATATGCTACAAAATAAAATCATTGGGTGAATCACTCTCTTGAACAATCTTGAGACGTATAAACTGCGCCCATACTTCATCACTAAGTAAATTTAAAGCAGTTTCGGGATTGTTAATTGCGATCGCGCCGATAACTTTACGCCATCTCTGTTGCAATAAATCAATAAAAGTTTCTTCGACAGAAACTTGACTCAGCAAAGAAAGTGCAGTTTTAAAACTTGCTAAATCACTTGATAAGTTTTTTGACTTTAATCGCTGTATTGCCACATTCAACCACACAGGCAGAAGTTCAAGCCAATTGTTTTTCTGTATCTTTTTGAGTGCAATATCTTCCATACCTAGCGCACTCCAGATACATAAAGACTCTACAGCCAGTTGAGAATCACGGTTTTCGAGAGCATTTTGCCATAATTTTTGAGCGTGATTTTGGAAGCGATTAGCGAGAAATTCATAAGCTTCCTGGACTTGAAGGGGAATTGTCATTTTATAAACTGACTCGTCTAGTGGTAGGTAATTACCGCGATAAGATAGCCAGTTATGAGAGCCGCAAAGATAGATTTCTCGATCGACTATTACTTCTTTGACATGGGAATCTCCCAAAGAAAAAACCTGTACGGATGGTAAACCATCAGGTGTTTTTATCGCTCGAAGTTTTTTTTCCACTTCTGATGAAATTGATTTATCCTCATTTTCTAGTTGCCGCGTAATTCCATGTCCAATTAAAATCCAAACTCCGCGATTAGCTAACTTTTGTAGCAGAGTAATAAATTTATCATTAACAACTGCCTGATTTACCCAAGGAGAATAAATTAGTATCTGATGTTTAGCCGAATTTAAAACTTCTGAAAAAGCTTGGTTAATTTGTCCATCGCGTAACTGTACAGCTTCACCTAGCACTGGGGAGTTATCTACTTTTTTACCAGATTTTGTAGCAACCTCTAGCGCTTTCTGGCGAATTTTTTCAAGTCTAGATTCTATTTCAGTATTTTTCTGTTTGAGAATGGTTTCACGTTCAAAATTGATAGTTTCAGTTGATAATGTACATAATGCTTGCAAGGAAATTTTACCTTCATTGTGTAGCGCTTGTAACCAATTTGATGCTGACTCTAAAATTTGTTTTCCATTTCTTATTTGGATGTTCAATCTATCTTCAAGAGCATCGAAGATAACGAAAAGTGATATTTTCCTCCAAATTTTTTGAGTCGTAGTTAGTACCTTGTAGGAAGCAATGATTTTTCCCTCTTCTGGGGCATGAAGTCCTAAACCTGAAGCCTGAACATTTTTTTGGATTTCCTCAAGTGATAACGAAGAAATATCAGCAATTGTATTATCGATAGTTATAAAGTCTGCCAAGTCAGGTAAATTTATCGTTGTCTCATTTAAAGATTCCGATTGAAAGGTTATTTTGTCGCTTAAAGGGTCTGTAATAGCATTAAGCTCTACAGGATAAGGGGGCTGTGGTACAGAGCCTTTTTCATAGAATAAACGCCCTTCATGAGTAACTGTTAAAGGTGATGTTGGTGATAGAGTTTGTAAGGAACGAAGAGTTGCAGTCGTAGTTTTGATAAATACAGAATCAAGTCCAAGTACAGAAGCTAATTCATCCTCTGTTGGCGGAGGTTTAAATTCAATAGCAGCGCGGATGATAAATTCTTCGAGTACGTTAAACTGGCGGGGTTCTTTGATTTCTACTTTTACCGGAGTTTGACGCAAGCTGTAGCGAAATTGACGCGCTGCTAAAACTGATAAACTAGGGCTTTGCGCTTCTATTTCGTCTACTAAATTTCTGAGATTATCATCAATCGGTTTAGCAGAAGAGGCGAGAAACATTAACAGAATAAGATTGGATTTAATTTGTAAAAATACTTATAACTTATGAGGCAAACTAATTTTCTGCTTTCAATAACTCTTAGCGACGATTAGTCCACCAAGCAAATCCAGCACCAGTTACAAACTTAGCAGACCATAAATTGCCCCAGAAATGGTCATTAGACTTCTTGGCATTTGTCGAGAAATGGGGAAGGTGGGGTCCCAAGAAGGGGATAAAGCCATTGCAACCACATTCAAAACTAGAGTTGCCCAGCCCACATTTATGACACAAGAAACAATAGCGTCACAGAAAGAGCAACATCACCCCCAGCTAGAAACGTAATCATATTACTTCCATCCTTAACCCGCGTTGGTAACAATAAAAGTACCTCTGAATTTTACCGTATTCCCGTTAAAATTCTAGTTATTGCTTGTGACAATCAATATAATTAACCACAGATCGATATAGATTCTCATAGAGGCGCACAGATGTACGCCCCTAAGCAAGCCTATATTTTGTTCAAATGAGAATCGCTATAGCAGGCAGATTTCATGGAAGAGGAGTGGTTTTTACCTCTTCTAAGGATGGTAGA
Organism: Nostoc sp. ChiSLP03a; assembly: GCF_034531215.2. Classification (NCBI taxonomy): domain Bacteria; kingdom Bacillati; phylum Cyanobacteriota; class Cyanophyceae; order Nostocales; family Nostocaceae; genus Nostoc; species Nostoc sp. ChiSLP03a. The sequence goes on along the minus strand of NZ_JAVRBQ020000143.1, from coordinate 2,950 downwards.
GATTTAGAAGAACTAGCGCTACTTTCTGGTGTTGAAAGTTCATTATTTACAACTCCATCCCATGAATAATTGCAGATTTTAGTGCGAAGTAATGTACCAAATGTCAGGTTAATTACTACAGCGAAGGAATCGATAAAAATTAGATTCAAAAAGCGATCGATCATTAGACCCCCTTGAGCTAACTTGAGCATCAAGTGATATTTGCTGTCTTACTACACATGCCACAATGTCTTTTCCAGAAAAGTATGGTGTATTAATACTTCTCGGTTGGGTCGCACAGCTAACTGTGCGCCCATAAGCCCATAATATAAATATAATTTGGGATAATTTATTTTTTGGAAGTCTCTTAGGGGATTGCCGGTTGTTGTAAATTAAGCTCTTGGAATGCCTCAGAAGACTCTTCCAATATCAAGCTACCAGAAGATTTACCGTTGATTTGTAGAGTGTATTTACCCTGTGGCAAGCCTTCTAAATAATAGACTCCAGCACCGTTGGTAACAGAAAAACGCCGAGTCCCCCGATCTGATTGTATAGCTTCTACCCGTGCGCCTGCGATCGCTTGTGTGTCAGTACTAGTGAATAAAATAAATTGAGGCAAAACTCGCCAATCTAGATTAAAACGGCTAGACAAGCGATCGCTAATAAATGCAGCACTCAAGCAATCACGCGATCGCCAAAACCTTGCACCAATCGCGCTAATGTACCTGGTTCAGCCTTACCAGAAATTGTCCGTCCAATAGAATCTGCTTGTAACCGTTGGCGAGGATCGGAAGAACCACCACCGAAGGGTTTAGGTGGTACAAACCCCTGTCGTTGAATGGATGTAAAACCCCAATAGTCTCCTGCTCCTTGAGTCTGCCAAAACGTTGGCTGGGAACCTACAGAATAATCAGTTGAATTAGTTTGTCGAAGAAACTGCGCTTCGGCAATATTCCAAGTTTGCGGATTTTCTAAATTTGGTTGATCGGTGCGGATGAACCACGAACCACCAAAAGCACTACTAACAGCAAGAAAATCACCTCTATAGTTTGTCGATCTGCTAGCACTATCGGTAGCATTTACCTTCTGTTCAATTGCAGCGATACTAAACTTTTGAGGTGCAACCTGTGGTAATCCTTCTAGTTGAATTGGAGTTTCCGTTTCTGCCAATTTGCCACTAAATCGATCTAGTCCTGGAACATCTAAAACTATGGCGTATTCATTGATATCAAATTTTGCCGTTACGCCAAAGAGAGTTTGTAAATCTTGAATTGTAAAGACTAATCCTAATTCTGGATCGGTGCGAAGTTTTGTTGGATCGATGCGAGTCACAACACCAGGCGATCGCACTGTGCCAGTTGCGTAAGTCCTGTGATTATTAAGATACATAAATACCCTTATTTGAAAAGGCAGTATATAAGGCGTCTCCCTTTATACCCGAAACATTTATAAACAGGCCCCCTAGATGCTCAATAGCGATCGCGCAGCATCTTGTAAAGAAGCTTTAGTAACATAGGAGCGTCGCCCTCACCAGATTATGCCTCTCTACTTGAGAAAATTCTAAACGCTTAGATGCGAAATGCTGCGCGAACACTTTCGCGTAGGGGTACGCGGACTCATAAAAATCTTTGGTGTCTACCCTTATCTACCAAACGCTCTTTCGAGGTTGAAAGAAGAACCGCGACACTAATACCACTGTGCCTCTACGTATAATAAATAATAGAAACCTCAAAACACCCTAACTCAGTCTGATAAACTTCGTCTTCTAAAGTCGTACTAGGAAGAACTGTCTTTTATCTTTATCTTCACATCTGCTAGCATTTGCGTAGAATCTTTGATAAAAACTCTTACAAACTGTATATTTTTAAGTATGTTAACAAGTAACTATTTAATTATTGCGAAAGTGAGGTTAGTATACCTAACTCTGTAGAATTAAAGTAAAAGTTCCTAGACAATGGGCTAAGGTATAGCTTCTTTAACAGACTAAATATTCTTGAGATGACCGAAAGCTAATGACTGAAGCGATCCAAATCGGTAATCGTACAATTACAGCTAGTGAATTGATTTCTTTACTGGCAAGTTACCAAATGCTGCCACAGTTGCAGCGGGAATTAATCATTGATGAGGCGATAGAGCAAAACTCACGCTCCGCCAAGGTAGTTATAGAGTGTACTCCTGAGGAAGTAGCCCAAGCTAAACAACAGTTTTACACTGAAAAACAGTTTAAAAATGAAGAAGACATCCAGGCTTGGATGGCACATCAAGGACTGACTCCCGATCAACTAGAAGTTATTACCACTCGTAAGCTGAAAATTGAAAAATTCAAGCAAGCCACTTGGGGTAATAAACTGGAATCTTACTTTTTTCAGTCCAAGGCAAAACTGGACAAAGTAATTTATTCCCTATTGCGAACCCAAGATGTGGGAATTGCCCAAGAACTCTACTTTAGGATTCAGGCAAAAGAAAACTCTTTTGCTGATTTGGCGCGGGAATACTCACTCGGTCCGGAAGCCCAAACTGGTGGCTTGGTAGGCCCGATTGAACTGAATGCACTACATCCGATAATGGTGCAAATGCTCTCTAGCAGTCAACCAGGTCAGATATTGCCCCCTACCCGTATCGCTGAATGGTTTGTGATTTTGCGTTTAGAAAAATTTATTCCAGCACAACTGGATGAATTTATGAAAATGCGCCTGTTGAATGAACTTTTTGAAAACTGGCTACAAGAACAGCAAAAGCAAATTATGTCTGCACGACAAGCAAAGGAGGATAGGTGACAGGCGATAAACCTTTAAACCAATAGAATCCTCTCTAAAAGTGTTGTGTGGCATAATATCAAGTTCGGATGATTACTTATAATTAAGCCGCTCTGGTTTTTGGCCACCAGTGGTAGCAAGTTAGTCCTTGGATTAAGTCGTGCTGTTTCATAATTTCTTGGCAACGAAGTACCATAAGTTCTTCGAGTTCATCT
>NZ_JAVRBQ020000142.1:0-31759 GCF_034531215.2 Nostoc sp. ChiSLP03a | reverse complement strand
CCTTCTGCGGCATATTTAACAGCTTTTTCCAATTCTTCTCGGCTCTGTTTAATCTCAACTTGCAATTTGAGACCCATTACACTTTTACCAAATACACCCTTGTGAATAATTTAGCGCAGCTTCATACAGAAATGGTATAACGTAGTCATGAGGGTTTCAGGCTGTAAAAATCGGTGAGGTTTAAATGGTACAGCTTTAAGTGTGCATCCAATTGGTCAAAATCTCATTTTCGGGTAAAAGTTGAAAATTTTTCTGAAACTCCCTCTGGATAGCGTTTTCAGCCGTTGCATGGCGGCTCATAGCAGCTTCGCTACTTTCTCCCCTAGTTGCAAGTTTAAACAAACTTAAAGCTTGAATTTACTACTTATTCCTTTCTTCCTTCTGCCCTCTGCCTTAAAGCGCGTAACCTTTCATCATCACCAAAAGTTGCCAAGAACCATAATCCTGGTTTGTAAATGTCTTGATTGCAGGTTTGAGCGATTAGTATTGCAGGTCGCTACACCTAATGCTTCTCTATATAATCAAGCTTCTTTTGAAAATCTTTTTTTTGTATTGGTGACAAACAATATTATGTTGCTCAGGTCAAGTAATTCATCACTCTACACCTCATGTTGATCTTGATAAAAGGTTCTAATATTTGCTATTAAGTGAGGAAGTCGTCGACTGGAAATTTTATCGCCTGTATAAAATTGGGAGTTTTTTTCTAAGATTTCGAGTACAGCATTGAAAATATCAACTTTAAGTTTTTCAACTTTTATTTCAGATAATTGAACTTCTCTATCTAGGTCATTTAAATAGGAAATTGCTTGTGGATTGTTTTTAATTGATTCAGGACTAATTTCCACAAGAATTGAGGAAATATTTCCCTTGCTTGCAAGCGGTCTGAAAATTACTGATGCTAAAGACGATTCCTGTAAAAAGCCTTGAATCAACTTCATTCTTGGTGCATCTGGATGCTTAGAATGAGTGAGTATAACTTTCCCACAAGATACATGAACTATCTTTTCCCCAGATAGGCTATGAGAATTGTAAAAACTTCTGATGACTTCCTCTATTTGCTGCTTGTCTTTTTCTATCCAGTTGTAATCAGGACAATACGATACATCATCGTATTCAAAATCTTCACCTTTCTTCGTGATACCAACTTTTAAAACAAAAACACGATTTTGTTGAGAGTCCATAAGTAGAATATTCTAAGTTTCAAGCTCTAGGACAAATGAAAAAATTCAACACTTTGCAATAACTTTTGACAATGCGCCTTAAGCCTGCATTGTGTGAGATTCTAAAAGTGAAATATTTCTCAATGACCAGATTCCACTTTTTGTAGGATTATTCTGATCGGGATCAAAATAAGCTTTACCACTAGTGTGTAAATCTCTAATATCTTCGAGTAAATCATCAACTAGCAAATTGCTACCTGCCTCGTTAGGCATAATCTCCATTAGTCTGACTTTGGGTAGAGTTTTAAGTCGTGCGTAAATTACCCACAGGAAAGAAGCCGCGCTCCCATAAGGTTCATAAATTTGTCCACTTTCAGCAAGATAGGTTGCAAAATCTAGAGTGTCACCCGTATTCACAAATCCAAGACTTGTACATGGGAAAACTTTGTTAGGAACAATAAGCTTTGTAGCTTTAATGAATCTAAAGAAAGTGTGATAAACTTGAAAGACTGCTCTAGTATTTACAGCTGGCTTTACAAATTTATTAACTACTTCCCCTTTCCTTATCCGTAACTGTTGTTCAATTAAACTATAGTTTCCTCCATATTTATTATCAAGTTCTGCTTCTAACTTTTCCAATTCCTCTTCTAATCTAGGTTTGATTCTATGGAGTTCAGGTAATAAGTCTATTTGATTCAGCACCAAAGCCATAGGAATTCGTTCATTTCCTTTTAGGGCTTCTCTCGCAAAATTTAACATCTGCCCCAAATGTTCTTTACTTCTCTCAGCTTCTTGTAAATTTCTTGGAGCTTTAACAATAAGAATCAGACCATCATAATCTTCGATTGTACTAATTAACTTCTGCGCTGTTTGCGATCCGCTCTTTTGGTTAAGAGCTTGACCTTCAACATCTGTAATCTCAATATCAACGATTTGATCCATTCCTTTGGTTAAAACCATAGAAGAATCAATCAATCCCATAGTTGAAGAAATCGATCCTACTTCTATCCCAGTCATAATTTCATGGGTGTTTCCAATCCAACTTTTTTCTGTAAAATTTTTGTCTTGTAGAGCAATACCTCTAGGACCAATGTCATAACGAAGTTTGAACAGGGAGCCTAAATAAAAAGTTTTACCAACACCAGAGAAACCAAGTACCATAAACTTCATAATACTACTCCTTGTACACTGCAATGGATAATTAATTTTAAATCCAACTTTTTGATTGATACTTTCGATTTATCTATTTGTATTATGACTATTTGAATTACCGTTTCCATGAGAACTATTAGAGATATAGTTATTTTGTTGCTCTACCATTTCTAGCTTTTTTTCAGATAAAAACTTTTTGATAATGTCTTCTACTTCCTGTTCTATTACATTATCACCGTTAGCATATTTGATTAGAACGCTGCCCATTTTCTCTGAAATTTCCTTAATTAATTCAGATTTTACTTGCTGCCAGTCTTTACTTGAAAAAGTTGCCTCGAGTACTTCAGTAAAGGAAGCTTGATTTAATTTTGCCATCCTTTGACGCGACTTTTCATAAGCTTCCAAATTTAAATTTGAATCCAGTTGTTGCTTTTGTTTTTGACTGTTAATATATAAGTTTATTTCATTATTTATTATCTCTTTTATTGCTTTAGATTTTTCAGAATAATGACTTGAAACGGCTCCTTCTTTGTACGCAACAATCTCATCATAAGGTCCACTCTTAGACAAAACTTTAACTATTATTGGAGACGTTTCAAGAACAATGAAAATTAAAGTAACAAACAGATCTGCAAACTTTACAATCTGAGCTTCTCTGCCTAACTCTTCAAGAGCTTGAATTTTTTTTAGTAACCCTGTCGAATTGCTCTGGGCTGTTCTCCAATCATTTAATTTAGAACCTTGATATGTAAGTAATGGAGATAGCTGTTTATCTATTTGCTGAATTTCACTATTAAGCCCTTTAATATCATTTTCTAGTTGAGCTATTCTTTCTTTCTTCGATTTGGCAACAGGACCATCACCAAACTTCTGTGTTCCGCAGGTACCTTCTATTTCACAAATAAGATTGTTGGCAAGTGTATTTTTTTCATCTTCATATTTTCTTTTTCTACTTTCAAGATTATTTCTTCGCAATTGTAGCTCAACAAGATCTGTATTTTGAGAAAATTTTTCTGCTGCTTTATTTTCAGCTTCAATATTATCATCTTTAATTTTTGCTATAATTTCTCCCTCAAAAAGTCTAAGCTCAAGCGGCTTTGAAATAGTTACTGCTATTACTAACGCGAGGAGCAGACGAGGCGTAACAACTGCAATCTGACTCAAAGCATCTCTCTTATTTTTAATTTCCTTGTTTTTTATATTTAAAACAAAAATTCTATCTAAATTAAAAATACCAAGACCCCATATAAAACCGAAGATAACAGCTTCAAGCCTTGTTAAAAACACTGTATAAAAAGCATAGCCGCCTGAAAGAGAAGCTAGAAGTGCTGTAAAAAGTACTGCTCCTCCAATTGCTGCGTATTTATTTCTTTCAGTAGAGCATTCCTCTTTTGCTATGATTTCCTGATCAACTCCAGCACAAAAGAAAAAAAAATTTTGGATTTTATTAGGTAGTCTAGCCAACTTGAAGCACCTCTCTAACAATAATTTTTAGTTCGGATAATCAAGGCTTCTGGCTTTCCTGCTACACCTCTTTTTATCCAATGCCTTGTTATATAAAAAAATCTAAAACTATTTTTATCGTATCCTTGCTCACACCAATACCCCGTTCTTCTCTGAGATTTTTTCTTACTATATTTGTATTAAACAGTGGGCTATTTTATAGTTATTAGTCAATATAAAATTATAATAGTATATTTACTTAAAGCTTTAAGTAAAGTTTATATGAAGAGTATGAGAATTATTGGAACATAAAACCATAATAACATTGTATAATTACTGATTCAAACGTGATTTTTTCAACATATTTTATATCAAATTATGGTTTTTTCTATAGCTGCAAGCCTTGCCATTATTGCCATAAAAGAATATCGCTACAATTATTGCCGTTGTGATAATTTCTGCTGGTTTGGATTGCGCGATCGCTTCCCGAGTTTCTCACAAAGTCTGAAAAAAGAAGTGTGCTGGTAACCCAACTTTGACCAATCCAAAGTACTTGCATCACAACTGCTGTTGGTCAACAGTTGGGCGATCGCGTTGAGTGCCTCCCGCATCGTCCGCCTTGAAGGGGTGAAATGAGCATCCATGCAGAAACTTACGCTAAGGACTTGATAAGCCACTTTCAATCTGCGATCGCCACGGGTAAGACTGTACCAATTGAAGTCTCGGAAATTTAAGAGCTTCAAACCCTTACTGTACCGTATTAAATTGTTGCACCAAATAATCTAAACTTCAATTGATACAGCCAAAACAAGCTTTTTTTCCGTTTTTTGGTAAAAAGAGCAATTTTATTTTTGTAAGCCTTTCCTAGCAAGACTTACAGCCATTGCGTGGCGGCTCGTGTCAGACTCGCTACTTTTACCCCTAGATCGAAAACTTTTGTTGACGAAAGAATCAGGGTTTCAGACGAGGTTTTGATGTTGACGATCGCGAGCGATGTCTACGACGAGCTGCGCCTATACTTGTACTGCACTCTTAAACCACCAACAACGCTCGTTCCTTGAAAAGCAGACTCTAACAGGATTCCGGCAAATTGTGTTTCTAAACTCTAATCAACGGCTGGTAAGGGTTCTGGAAAACTTTTCGGCCTACTGACAGTAACAGAAGCCAATTATCTGATTTCAGACAATTCGAGTTACTTGCTGATTCACACGGGGACGGCCAAAGCGTTCCCAAGCACTCCCTCCTCGCAAAAATAACTCTAAAAAGCGCAATGGTTCTCCTGAATCGCCTCTTGACCAACCAGAACTACCAGGAGCAAAGGCTAAAGTTCCTTCAGACACCTTGAAACTGCCATCAGAATACACTGCATCACTAACCACATCTCCAATTCGGATGACGATCTTGCTTTGAGGCTCCAAGTTAACTGTATGGGCCCCAATAGTTGTTTTAATATTGCCGTAGCCATCAATCCAGGCAATGCGATCTGGTGGAACATCTGGAATTTGCTCGCTCTTGAGGCTATCTCCCAGAATACTAAAATCTTCATTCATAACCGCAGCCGCAGCCGGAGGAAATACATCCCGCGAGCGAAACTGCGATCCACCACGGGAAACGTTGACTACTCGCAACTCCTTTGTATGGTCTTTGATAAAGGAGAGGGTGTAGCCTGCATTCACACCCACTACTTTTACACCATTGGATAGAAGGGCATAAGTTAGCCCTTCACCTTCATTATCTCGACGAGCTTCAGGATCGTCCTGACGAGGGGCACAGTTGTGATAAATTAGGCGATCGCTAGGGCCAGGGTTGAGTCCGAGTTGGGCAATCCAGAATCCCGTTGCTAAGGTACTGAATGCTGGAACCGAAAGCAAATGAATTTGAGCATCGGGAAAAGTCATCAGCAGACGTTGTGTGACTTCAGTAAATGCCGGATCTCCTGTACCGTAGTCTGCAATGACGCAGATAAACATTCTGCTCCTCCTTTTGATGGGGTAATTTGCAATCAACCTAATTCATAATTAATAATTATGAATTATTTCGTCATTATCTGATTACCGGGTGAAATGAAAAAAACGAGTGTTCATTTCACTTCTAATTAATAACGTTAAAGTCTTAATCAATGCAATGAAAACAATTACTTCACTTTTTAGCGAAGAACGCAACCAACTTCAGACAGATATTGATAACACAATTGGTATTGAGCAAATAGTTAAACTGGTGCAAAACCGACTCGATAATCTCGAAAGAATTTACATTGAAAAGCTTAATTTGGCTCAAGTTCGTCTGGCTTCCTTTTTCTTGGATACGCTGCAGCAGTCCATCGCCACTCTGGCTGCGGCTAACTATCTTCAAGTTGCTCCAACCGAACAAAGGCAAATTCCTAATACAGGGACAAAGTTGTTTAGTAGCAGATTAATCCTGAAACTGCTAAAGGGACTAATTTATATTGGCATCTTAGGTTTGTTGTTTTCTTTAACTAACACTACCCCAGGTGCTTGGATGGCTATCTTATTAACTTCTCTACTTATCGGACTAGAAATTGTACTTCAACTCGAATCAAACAACCAGCAAAATAATTCTATATCTGAAGAAGTATTGGAATTACCTCAACCGATTCTTCGGGTTGATAGCAAAGTATTTCTAGATCATCTTGGCGATGCTCTCAACACTATCGACCTAGCAGTGGCTAGAGTAGAAGAATCAAATAAACATGAAGGCGATTTAGCAATAGAAGAACTGCCAGAGTTATTGAATTTTCTCCAAAGACTAATGGGCGCATCCAAACTTGATAAACCCCAAATGGCTTATGAACTGGCGAAACTTCTGCCACAGATTTTAATGTCTCAGGGAATTAACGCTCAAATTTACCGATCGAATAGCGATCGCGAATATTTTGATTTTGAGCCAAGTATTGACCCCGATACCAAAGAACACGTGACTCTAACGCCGGCTTTGTTAAAAGGCGATCGCTTGATTCGGCGCGGTAGGGTAATTGAACCAGCATATTCCTCTGCTAGAGAATAATAGACAATAAAAGTATGGAAATTTTAGAAACAATCGGTTTTGATTTGGGACACGGTGAAACAGCTGTAGCTAAAGCGATCGTGGAAAGCATCGAACCCCCCCAGATGTTGGAGATTAATAACAAAAAAAACCAAATTACAGCTCTTGGCTGGCATCCCAAACTTGGTTATCTAGTCGGGGAACAAGCATTAATTCAAGCTGGTGTTACCCAACTGACAATCTCTTTCAAGCAAAAACCTAACAACGATCTCAAATATCGGGAAACAATCAGCACTTTTGTAGCAACCTACTACCGCCTTTTGAAAGAAAGCAAACAACTTGCAGGTGGGGAAAGTAGCTATTTTTACATTGGTTGTCCTTCAGGATGGTCAGTTAGCGATCGCACCGAATACCAAAAGCTACTTCAAGAAGCTGGCATTCCCCAACTAAATGTTGTACCGGAATCGCGAGCTGCTTTCATGCAAGCCAAGGAAGCCGGAAAGTTGGAGTATGACAAACTTTTGGCATCGGTGCTAATTGTCGATATTGGTTCTTCAACCACAGATTTTACTCTGGTTAAAAGCTTAGAAGAGATCCCGATAGATTTCGGGAGTAATACTTTGGGTGCGTCTTTGATTGACAAAGCTATTTTTGCCCAGACTCTTGCCAACCACGAACAAAAAGGATTACTCGAAAAAGTATTTAAAGAATATCCTCATCACCAAGCTCGTTGTGAACTTGCTTGCCGCAAAGCTAAAGAAGATTACTTTTCTAATGAACAGTTATACAGCGATCCTGAATCCTTTGCGCGTGGCTTCGAGTCGATCAACGAACAGATTTATTTTATTCCCCAAGTGAATAAATTGATGCTCGAGGAAATTTTAAATCAACCCTTACCTGAACTGGAAAATCATAGTTGGATTAAATCATTTCGCGATTCTTTAACCAAGGCAAAAGAAAAGCTGGAAAAACTTGGAATCGTGCCCAAACTTGTACTGATGACTGGCGGTGCATCTCGAATGAAGTTCACGCACGTTCTTTGTCAGCAAATGTTTCCCGAACCAGAAACGCTGCTTCGCCCCGATCCAGAACCGGAACGGTGCATTGCTATGGGTTTAGCACGAGTAGGACGATGGGATCTGCGTGCTGCTGCTTTTAAGCAAGAAGTGAACAAACTATTTACCTCGAACCAGCTTAAAGGTTTGATTGAAAGGCATATTCCAGAGTTAATCGAATCACTAACTAAGCCTTTGGCGGATGGCTTGATTGTCAATGCAGTTAAACCAAGTTTAAAAGATTGGCAAAAAAACAAAATACGGACTTTAGCCGATTTGGAAACAGCTTTGATCGGTCGGGCAGAACAGTGGCTCAAAAGCGATCGCGCCGTGCAGATAATTAATCATCAATGCGCATCTTGGTTTAGCAATAAAATCCAACCCGATTTAGCCGCACAAACCGATCCAATCTGTCGAAAGTTTCACATACCTAGAAGCAGCTTAAGGTTCCAGGATAGTATTGACCCAACTTTTATTAACCCAGAATTACAAATTGGAGATGCTATTCTGGCTGAGACAGTAGCATTTATCGTCAATGTAGTAATTGGCGGAGGCGCTGTGGCTAGCATTATCACTCTCATCCTAACTGGGCATTTAACCTGGCCAATTGCACTAGTATATGGAGCTTCGTTGATGGCAGCAGGAATGGAGCTAAATCGTAAGGGTGTTCAAGAAGTAATTAAGACAAATGTAGATGTACCTAGTTGGATTCGTTCTAATTTTTTGAACGACAAAAAAATTGAGGATATATGCGAGCAAATAAAGCCTGAGTTAGAGAAAGTTCTTCAAGAACAACTGACAGCAAATCAAGAGGCTTTTGACAAATTGATTGTCAAAGTTGAGCAAGGACTTCAAAACAGCCTTTCTGCCAAGGTTCAATCTTGCATAATTCTGATTCAATAACGGTAGTTAGCAACCCGCAACAATAACAATTATTCTAAACTTTCTGCTTACCAGTGAATAAATATGTAAGCTGCTCAAAAGTCAATGATTAAAATCATAGTTTTCTTTTTCCTCATTGGGCTGATTATCGCTGGGATTTTACTCAATCCAATTTTCGTAAAAAGGCGAAGAAACCGTCTCAAACATCGTCCTTTTCCTCCACTGTGGAATGCCATTATTGAAAATAATCTTCCGATTTATCTCTGTCTTTCTCCCGATGAACTCAGACGACTTCAGGGACATATTCAAGTATTCTTAGCAGAAAAGCAATTTATTGGCTGTAGAGGATTACAGGTGACAGAAGAAATGAAACTGACTCTTGCAGCTGTCGCCTGTTTACTTCTATTAAATGAACGTGGGCAGTACTTCCCCAGACTTCGTTCAATTTTGGTGTATCCCAACGCCTATTTTGTTCAGGAAACGAATTCTGTCGGAAAATATGTTGTTGAGGAAAAGCGTGTGGCAAGACTGGGTGAATCATGGACAAATGACCAAGTAGTAGTGTCTTGGGAACAGGTGAAACAAGACATTAATAACTGGAGAGATGGACGTAATGTTGTGCTTCATGAATTCGCCCATCAGTTGGATCAAGAAGATGGTAAAGCTGAAGGAGTTCCGATACTGCAAAACAACTCAGATTATGCTATTTGGGCGAAGGTGATGACAGAAGCATATCAGCAACTTTGCAATGATGTTCTACAAGGTGCAAAGACGGTAATGGATAGCTATGGCGCAACAAATCCCGCAGAATTTTTCGCCGTAGCAACTGAAACATTCTTTGAAAAACCGCACCAATTGTTATCCGAATATCCGGCACTTTATGAGCAACTGCAACTTTACTATCAATTAGATCCTGTGCAATGGGCTTAAACTACGACCATGAGCTACTAAATATAACCTCAGCTTCAGAATTGCATGAGTTGAAATAGCAGCCTTGTCATTGAGGTCGGAGCTATTAGTGGGGATCGGCACTGGTTTTCTTCCGGCTCTACGAGCTAGTCAGCTAAATTCTGTTACAGCTTTACGTAGCACGTAGTGTTCGCCGCACATGAATTACCCCACCTGATTTTAAAATTCAGGTGGAATAGTTCATTTACTTAAAAGATTTAGACAGCAAAGCTGTCTCTAATTGCTTCCTACTTGCTACCTATGAATACTTCAAGATTCCATCAATATTCTCGATTCCGCGAATCCGAATTGATGTTAAGTTGAATGTGCCATTTATTCTACGACAGCTTGCTGTTAAAATATCTCCAGAAACACGAATGTTCCGACAAGAATTTTGATAAGTACTAGGAGAGGTTGGCCTTGCAAAAGCAGCATCAATGGGAATTGTAGCCAACATCGTACTACAAACAGCAAGAGTTATTAGACGTGGTGACTGACTTAGCTTTGTGAGATAAGACACGAGTATTCTCCTTTGAGAAATTGAGTTTTATCGCTATCAATACCTTCGCAAAAAATAGAGGTCGTCTAGCTTTTTGCAAAATAGTTTAACGCCAGACCGTGGTTGACTGTTAGGCAAAACGTAAAGCCCTAGTCCAAACGGACACGATACTATAAATTCCTTCTACAAAAACCACACAGGATTTTACACGCTTGTTTTTGCTATAAGGCAAAAATAAGCGTGTAAAATCTTAGGTTTGATCTAGACCAATAGTCGTAAATTGGCGAAGGTATTGATTGCCATGAATTTCGTTTATTAGTAGAAATAAACCGTCAATGCTTAATCTACTTAATTCAAATTTTATAAGAATTAATCTACAAAATCAAGGCAATACAGCTTGTTTCTAAAACATAACTACAAGAATTATGTTTTGATTGTATTAACTTTTAAACGTCCAACAGCATTTGTAATGCTCAATAGTAATACTAATTGTTTTTAAGATTGCAATATATCAGATTCACCCAGACCTATAAGGAAGATGGACTGTAAGTATCATATTTGGAAAACATTTGGAGAAAGGCTCGTATAAATTGGGACTTTCGTACAGAAGACTAAGAGTTAAACTTTCAAAGATTTATTCAACCCTTCAAAATTAATGACATAGATTACTAGGAGGTTTTCATCGCTAGAATCTTCAAAGCCACTGCTTCAGGGACGGGCATCACTGATAATCGATTTCCTTGTCTCACCAACATTAACTCTTCGGCGCTAAATTTATCTTTGAGTATTGATAGCAAGATGGGGTTAAAAAAAGTTTCAACAAATTCCACTACAACTGTTTGCCACCGAGGCGATTCAGAACTTGATTTGGGGTCGTAGTATTTACTTTCTGGTTCAAACTGGGTCAGGTCAGCAATATCTTTTTTCACTACACGCATTAACCCAGCAATACCGGGATTATTAGTGCCGGAGTGATAGAAAAAAGCTAAGTCTCCTTCATCCATTTGGCGCAAGAAGTTGCGAGCTTGATAATTGCGAACGCCGTCCCAGATAGTCTCTTTCTGCTGTTGGAGGTCAGCAATACTATAGGCTTCTGGTTCTGATTTCATTAGCCAATAATTCATCTACAGAAATTATCTATATATAAAACTATTTTAATTTTGAGCAGGTAAATAAGTTCGTAGTAAGGACTTTAGTCCTTATTTTCTAAGCACCAAAATGCTTACTACAAACCCTCTTGCACTAGTGAATATTTGGCTTAACTGCGGTAAGCTATGACGGCATAAAACGGATCTCCTCCAGCTGCACCCAACCACTGTAAGATATTCGGTAATGTTGATTTATGAGCTATAACTTCTGCGGTTGTAAATCCTGGAACTGAGGCAAAATAAGCTTTGACTAATTCTACTCGCTGCGCCTCTGAAGCCTCCCGCCAAGCTTGAATCGCCTTTTCAAAAAACATTCGGTTAGAAAAGCTGATAATTGCGACACCACCGGGTTTTAGAATACGGTAAATCTCGGAAAATACTGCTTCTGGATATTGCACATATTGCACAGATACGCAATTGAGAACAGCATCAAAGTCTTCATCTGGTAAGGGTAGCTGGGGATTTTCGTTAAGATTTTGCACAAAGTAATGATTTAAGCGGGGATTTCGTGCTAATTCCTCAGCGTTGAGTCCGTGTCCTTCCACATGGTCAAAGTGCATCTCTTCTGGTAGATGAGACACCCAACTGCTCATCATATCAAAAATACGGGTGTTGGGTTTGAGGCGATCGCGGTATAAATCCGTTAGCTGTTGAATAAATCCTTCATCGACATGGGTGACGAAGCGAGGATAGGCATAGAACAGTTTATCGTCTGTGTCATCTAATTTCAAGCGCTGATTCGGTCTTAACTGCATAAATCTCTGTTTTGGAGTACTGTTTCCGAAATTTGCGGCAATTTCAGATACTTTTTCACAAACACTATGTAACATATTTTAATAACAGCAACATACCTAAATAGCAGCATTCAATTTTTATCAATTTAATGTTATATAAACTACACTTCTTACAGCATATTTGGCGACAAATTCGCCTAATCGCATCATTACCCTATTTTAGTTTGTTAGTTTGGATACTGCCCTTATTACTATTTACTTCTGGACATAATAGCCTGATGGCACATGATGAAGCACTTTACGCATCGCGTGCGCGTCTGATGTTTGATTCTGGTAATTGGATAGCTCCTTGGGAAACAGCACATCATAAAACTCCTGGCCCTTATTGGTTAATTGCCAGTTTCTACAAGCTGTTTGGTATCAGTGATACTAGTGCGCGTCTTCCTAGTATGATTGCAGGCATTTTTAGCTTGTGGCTTGTGTATGAAATTGGCAAAATTATGCTAGGCAAAAAATTAGGTTGGTTAGCTGCTGTAATTTTAAGTGTGGAATTTCTCTGGCTGCAATACTCTCGTTTAAGTACACCTGATGTACCGATGGTTTTCTTGGTACTTTTAGCTATTTTGTCTTTAATCAAAACGGAATTACATCCAAAATATCGCTCTTGGTGGAGTTTTCTAGCTGGTTTAAGTTTAGGTTTAGGCTTCTTAGTTAGAAGCTTTATGATTTTTTTGCCAATTATAGCTTTATTACCTTATTTAATTTGGGAACATCGCCGTCATCGTCATCTTACTAACCCAATTTTATATTTAGGTTTTTTCGTAGGTTTAATACCTACCTGTGTTTGGCTGTGGTTAAGCTGGCTGCACTACGGAAATAGTAGCTTTGAAGAGTTACTCAAGTTTGTTGTACAACTAAGTTCTGAAGAGCGGAAACATAATGGGCTACTATTCTATGTCTGGAATATTCCTGTAAACGCATTTCCTTGGGCTTTTTTCGGACTTGTAGGTTTGTATTTAACTCTCCGTCGTCCCATTCCTCGTTACCAGTTAATATTAGTTGGCTTTCCACTTGTTTTATTTGTAGAAATTAGTATTTTTAGCACTCGTTTATCTCACTATAGTCTTTGCCTTTATCCGTTTATTGCTTTGTTTGCATCTGTGGGTTTAAGTTGGTTAGGCAATATTTACCAGACAGGAATTCCCCCACAATCACCTCTTCAAAAAAGTAAAAAAAAGATATTGAACCTTTTTGCCAGAAATCATCTTCCCCGAAACCTCAGTTATGGCTTGGGTGGATTAGGTATTTTACTTTTTATAGCGAGTATTGGCATTTTTAGCTGGGGTAGTTCTGATATCCGCAAGTATGCAAGTATTGGCTTGGCTATGGGCTTGGGTTGGTTAATTTTACCTGTGGTGTGGATTGCTCGTTACCACTTTGATAAAAAGGTTCTCACAGCGCGTTATTGGATTGCAGGTTGGTTGATTCCTTGTTGGCTGGCCTTGGCGGCGATAGGTAGCATCGGTCTGTTAAGTGATTATAACTCTGGTTTAAAAACTTTTTTACAACAAAGTGCGATCGCTTCAATTCTCCAATCTCATCCTACGTACTATGTGGAGATGGACGCTAAAACAAAAGTATTACTTAATTTCTATCTTCCTACTCGTCCTCAACCAGTAGTCTCTATTTCCCAAGTACCAGCTTTGAGCTATGCTTGGATCTATGCTAACCAGCCCTCTAAATTATCTAGGTCTTACCGCATTATCGGTACAGTCAATGAGTACCAGTTAATTCAAGTTCTTCCCTAAGACATTATATTCAAGTCTTCGCTACTGTTTGATACATTCTGTTTTGAGAAGGACTAAATTATCAGTCTCAAAAACTGCACAAGAGTTAATTAATGTTGCTAAAACAGGTAAAGTCTTCTGTAAATTTGCGTTCGCTTGTTGTGCGGCTGGCTGATATTGTTGTAGCCAAGTGTTTTTAGTTATATATTCTGGAAGGAATGCAGAACGTTCTAATAACCAAAAAGTTATGTGGTATTTTTGAATAAAGTCTTTAATCTGATTAATATCATCAGTATATTGGGCATTAATAAGGTCAATCATCCGCTGGCGAAATTGAGCGTAATATTTTGTATGGATCGGTAATGCATATTCTTTACCCACCAAAATTGTTCTTTGAGCAAAGATGGGTATGTTATCTGCTTCTTGGGAAGTAGAGGCTATGACAATATTTTGCGGTTGCTTTTGCAAAAAATTATATAAAGTTGGGGCTTGACCTGCTAAATAAGGGGTTTTGGGAAAAACTTTTAAGCTACTAGGGTACAAAATGAGTCCTGCACCAAGGATCGTAATAGTCCCTAAAATTAAAATTTGTCTGCCATTTTGTCTCGACCATCGCAATGCAGCATCTAAAATTATGGTAATAGAGATTGCTGCTGCCAGAGCAAGTACTATCTTAAAAGTATGATGGGTGTAGCGGCTAGGCCAGTGCAGTTTAAAAGCTAAGGCATGGGCAGTAAAAAACATGATTAAACTGGCTATTATTACCTGTAGTAATAGTTTGACTTCATCCTTGACTTGTTTGGTTAGGAGAAAGTGAGACTGGAATTTCAGGAGAATTGGTAATAACAAACCAAATAATAGTTGAGGAGGTGCAATTAAAGCAAAAAAACCGCTATCTCTACCATCAAACCAATAACTAATAATATTATGAGTAAAATACCTGAATCTTCCTCCATCCCAGTACTCTGGCATAGTTCTCGCAACAGCAGCAGTAATTGTCGGGCCAAATTGTGATGATTGAATAGTATAAGGTAAAATTAGGATGCCAGCAGTTATAGTGGCTGCTACAAATAAAATAAAATCTTTTCGGTTATGAGAAATAGTTATCTGCCCATTCTGCCAGCGAAATAGTCTCAAAAGTAAGATTAATAAATTGATAAAACCTATGATAGGGTATATTAAACATTGAAGCGCAAATACAATCAATATACCAAATACGGAAGACCGGATTAAATAATATATAAAAGCTAAAACCAGGGAATAAATAAAATCTCTAGGTGTAGCAGAAAATAGGTCATCATGAAGGCAAAGGCTTTGATTTAAAAGTAAAGAGGCGATAAACCCTGCCATTGGTACTGGTAATATCTCCATAGCAACTACAAAGCAATAGCTAGTCGTAATTAGTCCCAGTACTAATGGAAAAATTTTACCAAATAAAATTGGATCTATATTTAAAGCTGCAATTATTTTATAAACAATACTATACCCAATTGGTGTCACCGACTGAAAATAATCAGCAATTAAATCCCCAGGAAATAAATCTGGGTTAAAGTAACGATAGACCCAAGAAATATATTCCCGTGCATCGTCGCTCACTATATATTTGCTGGTGAAAGCTTGTCGCAGCCCCATCAAAATATAACCAACAGCAAAAGTTAGACTGAGACTGTACCAAAAAAGAACAGTCAATCTAGATTGATTTTGTTTGCTGTTTTGAGTAATAGGTGCTGTTAAAAATTTTTGTAATAGTGAAATTAGCATTGCACGCGTCTATGTCTGAATAAATTATGTTAATTAGAAAAATTAAAAGCTTTTTTCAATTTTTCTGATTGTACAATCTTCAAGTACTGAGCGGTCATTTATCAAGCCAATAATTCTAGTAACACTCTGTTTTTTACCCAGAACGAAAGGTCATGAAAGCCGAACTGTCTGGATTAAGCCGGGGACTGGGGGCTGGGGACTGGGAAGGAGGAATAAAGGTGTACTGAGTTTTTTTCACAAATCAAATATGAGTTTTATATCTTCCCATTCATATCCAACAAGTAGCCTCTATTTCGCAAATACCAGTTTTGAGCTATGCTTGGATCAATGCTGACCAGTCCCCTAAATTACCTTGGTCTTACCGCATTCTTGGTACAGTAAAAGAGTACCAGTTGATTCAAGTTCTTCCCTAAGATAGATGTAAAGTAACTATTGCTAAAAGAAATTAGTTTAGTTAGAATAATAGTACGCACACTAAGTATTTTGCTAAATGGTTTCTACATCTAATCACTCCCCAACCTTAGAGTCGTGGCAGCAAAATCTGGCACCATACAATTTGGGCTACAGAATTAAATTAGTCTCACAATTGCTGAGTCGCAAGTTTACTGAGAGGCTAGAACCCTTTGGACTGACACCATTTCACTGGTTGGTGTTATGCTGTCTTTGGCAAGAAGATGGTTTACCTACTTCTAGTATTGGAGACAAACTCAAACAAGTGGGAGGCACTTTAACAGGCGTACTAGATCGGATGGAAGAACGCGGTTTGGTGCGTCGCGAACGCGACACTCAAGACCGGCGCATCTGGCGAATCTGGCTCACGGATGCAGGAAAGGAATTAGAAGCTGTTTTACCGCCAATCGCCGCAGCCGTGCGTGATGAAGCAATGGATGGTATTTCCTTTGCCGATCGCGAACTGTTTTCCCAAATCTTGAATCGAGCGATCACTAACCTGTCTTAAAGATGATTTTATAATCACCCGACCGGGGGAGGCAGTGTAAAGATATGTTTTGAGATAATATTACGCATACTAAGGAATAAGGATTTTTTTCCGAGAAAACTACGCATTCTAAATAAACGACTATTAATCAAGTTATTGAACGGGCAAACGAGGTAAGAATCATGGGTGCTAATACTTTAAACGGACGCAACGGACACAAAACCCCAGTTTTAGAAAAAGAAGTGATTCCCGATTTAGAGAGTTTAGAAACTGTTACTACAGAGACATCCGCAACAGCAGAAGCGCCTGTTGTAACTCCTGAGACAGAGAAAGAAGTTCCAGCGAAACCGAAGCGGAAAAGACCGACTGGTTTAATTTTGGCAGGATTAGGCGTAGGTGCGATCGCCGCAGGTACTTTTGGTCTTCACTACTGGCAATACGCCTCTACCCACCAGGAAACAGACAACGCCACCGTCGCGGGAAATATTCACCAAGTTAGTAGTCGCATTCCCGGAACTGTAAGTGAAGTGCTGGTGAATGACAACCAACTGGTGCAACCGGGACAATTGTTGGTGAAATTAGATCCACGGGACTATGAAAGTAAGGTGCAACAGGCACAAGCCGCCCTCGAAAATGCTCGTGGTCAAGCGCAAGCTGCTCAAGCAAATATTGCTTTGAGTTCACAAACCACCACTGGTAAGACAACTCAAGCGCAAGGAGATGTCAGTGGTGCAGTAGCAGCAATTTCCACAGCCCAAGCAGCAGTCCAAGAAGCTCAAGCTGGGATACCAGCAGCGCAAGCTGAAGTCAGACTAGCCGAAGCAGGGATTCCTGCCGCCCAAGCGCAGGTAGCGCAAACAAATGCGAATTTGGAAAATGCCCAAGCAGATTACAATCGTTACAACCAGTTGTATCAATCAGGTGCGATCGCTCGCCAGCAGCTAGACGCATCCAAGGCTGCTTTTAACGTAGCTACAGCACAAAGGAATGCTGCTCTTCAGGGAGTACAACAAGCCCAAGCCAGGTTAGCCTCTGCGAGAGTTGGTGTTGCCAAAGCCCAGTCTCAGTTAGCACAAGCGCAAGAAAATGTCACTAACGCCCAAGCTAAATTGGCAGCATCTAAGGGAGGATTGCAACAAGCTACCGCAGGCGGACAAGATACCACAGTCAAACGCAGTCAATACGAAGCGGCAAAAGCGGCGATCGCCCAATCAGAAGCATCGCTCAAAGACGCACAACTGCAACTATCTTATGTAAATGTTACCGCCCCCAGTGCTGGACGGGTAGGTAGGAAAAATGTGGAAGTTGGCAACCGCGTCGCAGCCGGAACACCATTAATGGCGATCGTCGATAACAGCTATTGGGTAGTTGCGAACTTCAAAGAAACTCAATTAGAAAAGATGCGGCCAGGAGAGCCAGTAGAGATCAAGTTAGATAGTTTCCCTCATCACACCTTTATCGGTCGTGTTGACAGTATTTCGCCAGCTTCCGGCGCTCAGTTTGCCTTATTGCCACCCGATAATGCTACAGGTAACTTTACTAAAGTCGTCCAACGCATTCCAGTAAAAGTAGTTTTCGACCAAAAGAGCATTCAAGGATACGAATCGCGGATTACTCCTGGGATGTCTGCGGAAGTTGCGGTGGAAGTCAAGTAATACCAAATCGGCTGAAAACAGATGAAAAACCTCCTTCTACCTATGACATTCTCCTACATCTAAAGAGAGGCGTATAGAGATCGGGTGAAATGATATCTATGAAAGCAGATTGGTATAAAACAAGCCTGAGATGAAAAAACCGCTACTACCTGCATTAAGGTCAAGAAACTACCAACTGTTTTTTGCTGGGCAAGGTATTTCCCTAATTGGGACGTGGATGACGCAACTTGCCACAATTTGGCTAGTTTATGACTTGACAAAATCCCCATTCATGCTGGGAGTTGTGGGATTTTCTAGTCAAATTCCTAACTTTTTTTTAGCTCCCTTTGGTGGAGTATTTGTAGATCGCTTTTCTCGGTATCGTACCTTAATTGGTACGCAAGTCTTGGCGATGATTCAATCGTTAACATTAGCAGTGCTGGCGCTAACTGGAGTGATTGAGGTATGGCACATCATCGCCTTGAGCTTGTTTCAAGGATTTATTAACGCCTTAGATGCGCCAGCCCGTCAAGCTTTTGTGCCAGAATTAGTTGAACGCAGAGAAGATTTAGCCAATGCGATCGCAATTAATTCCACGATGTTCAACGGAGCTAGATTAATTGGCCCTGCGATCGGGGGTTTATTAATTGCTGGCGTTGGAACTGGCTATTGTTTTTTGATTGATGGTTTGAGCTACGTTGCTGTAATCGCCGGTTTATTGGCGATGAAAGTTAAACCTTGGAAAAATTCGGTAACTGATGGTAATCCCTTGCAAAAAGTCAAAGAGGGATTTGTATATGCCTTTAGCTTCTCACCCATTCGCTCCATCTTATTGCTATCAGCTTTAGTCAGCCTGATGGGACTGCAAAACACTATTCTCGTCCCCGTTATTGCCGAACAAGTTCTCAAAGGTGGTGCAGAAAGTTTAGGGTTTTTGATGGCGGCATCTGGAGTTGGAGCCTTAACTGGAGGTATTTATCTAGCTACGCGCCAAACAATCTTAGGAATTGGGAAATTGATTGCTCTAGCTCCAGCAATTTTAGGAACTGGTTTAATTGCCTTTTCTTTATCTAGATTTTTACCACTCTCTTTATTTACAATGTTATTTGTTGGCTTAGGAACAATTCTCCAAATTGCTGCTAGCAACACATTTTTACAAACCATTGTTGAAGACGATAAACGCGGGCGATTGATGAGCTTATACACAATGTCATTTTTGGGAATGATTCCCGTAGGTAATTTATTAGGAGGTTTCCTAGCAAGTCGTATTGGCGCTCCTAACACTTTAATGATTGATGGGATAGCTTGTATTTTAGGGTCAATTATTTTTAGCAGACAGTTACCCGCTTTAAGGAAAATAATGCGTCCAATTTATGAGCGGAAAGGCATTATAACGGCTCCAGAAGGTTAAGAGAAATAGCCGCATTTAAATTTAATATTTATGCGAGCAAGGCTTGCTATAGTAATTATTTTTTATTTTTAGTGTTGCTGATTCAAACTCACGCATAGGCAAAGAACATATTAGTATAAAATTCAATAATAAAGTTTTTTGCTACTTCACCTTGAGACTGGAACAAACTTATGGCTAATACAGGTGTAATTCGTCAGCAAGGTCAAAATCCTGCTTTACCACCAGAGCGTGTACCGCTAAAAACTTGGATTGGTGTATTAGCCAGTATGCTTGGTGCATTTATGGCAGTATTGGATATTCAAATAACTAATGCTTCGCTGCAAGATATTCAAGCAAGTTTAGGAGCAACTCTCGAAGAAGGTTCTTGGATTTCTACCGCCTATCTCGTCGCAGAAATTGTGGTAATTCCTCTAACAGGATGGTTGTCACGAGTATTTTCTCTGCAACGTTATTTATTAGTTAATACTGCTCTCTTTATCTTCTTTTCTATATGCTGTGCTTGGGCATGGGATCTGAATTCCATGATTTTCTTTCGCGCCTTGCAAGGTTTTAGCGGAGGAGTTTTAATTCCCACTGCTATGACAGTTGTCTTAACAACTTTACCCCAATCAAAACAATCAGTCGGACTGGCTGCATTTGGGTTTAGTGCAGTTTTTGCACCCTCAATTGGCCCGACATTAGGAGGTTGGTTAACCGAAAATTTTGGTTGGGAATACAACTTTTATATAAATGTAATTCCAGGAGCATTAATGCTGGCTGGTGTTTGGTATGGAATTAAGCAAGAAAAACCCCAAATTAATTTACTCAAACAAGGTGATTGGTGGGGAATTATTGCGATGGCTATTGGCTTAGGTTCCCTACAAGTTGTTTTAGAAGAAGGTAGCCGTAAAGATTGGTTTGGTTCAGCGTTGATTGTGCGCTTAAGTGTAATTGCGGCAATTTTTTTGGCAATATTTTTCTTTATAGAATTAACTCGGAAGCAACCATTTATTAATTTACGGCTTTTATCTAGACGTAACTTTGGTTTAGCCAGTATTGTTAATGTGTCTTTGGGAGTAGGATTGTATGGTTCAATTTATATTTTACCGTTGTATCTCGCTCAAATTCAACAATACAATGCTCTGCAAATTGGTGAAGTATTAATTTGGGCTGGTATTCCCCAACTATTTATTATTCCCTTCATACCAAAATTGATGCAACGCATTGACGTGCGTTTCATGGTAGCTTTTGGTGTGGCTTTGTTTTCCATCAGTGCATTTATGAACTCTGGAATGACTAATGAAACAGGGTTAGATCAATTACGCTGGTCGCAATTTGTGCGTGCAATGGGACAACCCCTAATTATGGTGCCGCTTAGTTCTATTGCTACTGCTGGTTTGAGTCCGAAAGAAGCAGGTTCAGCAAGTGGTTTATTTAATATGATGCGGAATCTAGGTGGTTCTATTGGAATTGCTTCTTTAGCAACTTTATTAGCAAGTAGAGAGCAATTCCACTCGAATAGATTGGGTGATGGAGTATCTTTATATAACCCAGAAATTCAACAACGAATTGACCAAATGACGCAGTATTTTGTCAGTAAAGGAGCAGATTTAAGTACAGCACAAAATCAGGCGATCGCATCTATATCTAATATAGTCCGCCGGGAAGCATTTGTGATGGCTTTTAACGATTGTTTCTACTTTATTGGCATTGCTTTGTTAGTTAGTGGAATTGCTATTTTATTCCTCAAAAAGGTGAAGCCAACTGGTGGCGCTGTTGCTCATTAGATTTGTTTTATAAGTTAAAATGTTTGATAAAACTACTCAGATACTAAAATGGGCGTTAGCCAAAGTGAGTACTATATCTCCCCAGAAGAATATTTAGAAGGTGAGAAATTTAGTGAAATCAAACACGAGTATATTGATGGGCAAGTCTACGCAATGGCAGGAGCAAGTGATGCTCATGTCACAGTTAGCATGAATGTATCAATGCTATTGCGAAACCATCTCCGGGGTAGTGGTTGCCGTGTCTATATGTTAGACATGAAAGCACAAATCGAGGTCATAAATCGCTATTTTTATCCCGATGTAATGGTGACTTGCGATCCACGAGATAAAGAATTTGAATATTTTAAGTCCCATCCTTGCTTAATTATCGAAGTGCTTTCTGAGTCAACCGAAGGCTATGACAGAGGGAAGAAATTTGCTAGTTACCGACACTTAGAATCGCTACAAGAATATGTGCTAATTTCACCAGATAGAATGAGTGTAGAATGCTTCCGCCGCAACGAACAAGGACAGTGGGTACTTTACCCTTATGAACAAGAGGGAGAAGTGCATTTAGCTAGCGTTGATTTTCGGTGTGCGATCGCAGAAATATATGAAGATGTAATATTAGTAGATGAGAATATTTCCTAATCTAACATTTCTGGATCAATTCCTAAAGCATTGAGTTGTTCAGCAGATAGCGATCGCAATTTCTCTACAATTCTCTCCCGCTTTTGCCGCTCATTCACAGCACGTTCCTCACCTGTTAGCAGTAAATTTCCTTGTATATCCCACCACCGCAACCAAGGTAACTCTGCATTTTGATAAAATCCTTGCCAGATTCCTAACTCTACACCCATAGGAGCAATTGGGTAATGCCCTCGTTCATTGGGTTGCATCAGTTGATAAGTATTATCGACTAGGTGAAAAACTTGCACTTGTGCTTTTGCTACTTCATAAATTCCATAATAAGGCACTCGAATTGCCTGCTCATAAACCCAAAACTTACCAACATTTCCACCTTCACCTTGAGATGGCGGTGTGTTATCTCGTTCTTCTGAACCATCTCCAGAGACAAATTCAATCACAATTAAGGGCGCAACATACTCCTTCCACAACACATAAGAACGGCGCATTTTACCGTTAAGTGTCGATGGTACATTGGGTACATAAAACCAGTCTGGTGCTTCAGCCCCTTTTTCAGGAGGATCTGTTAATCGCCCGTAGATACCAGAATCTTGTCCAATACAATATTGACTGTCGGGATGAAGTTTCTCTAAAACAGGTTTAATTGAATCTGTAATTAAAATGCTTTGCGGATGCTCCTGAAGATTTTTCACAAATGTACCGTCTGAGTCTGGTAACTGCGTGTGGTCAGGTAAAGTTAATGCAGATAAGGAAGTCATAGGTACAACCAAAATTATATTTGTATTTTATTTATTATCTTAATAAATCTAACAAGCTTTGTTGTACTAGAATACTTGAGATTTAGGAATTTTGTACTTATTTCATGTAAGTATATAACAACGGCTTAAATTCATTTCATCAATTTCAAATTAATAAATGGTAAGAGAAGATTTAATCATATTGAGTAATGGCTGTATAAATATATCCACTATTGGCTTTGCAAAAGCAAGTAGAACCCCAATAGCAATCGTCAAGACTACAGTCTGTTTGATAGAATAATTTTCTACTTTTTTCTCCAGTTCATCTAAACGTTTGACTAAAGAAGGAAGAGAAGAAACTAAATCAGGACTATTCATTAAATCAGTGGGAATTAAATCATAACCTTTCTTATCTCGTGGCTTTTCATCGTCTTTATCTAAGTCTGCATACCATATAGAAAAAACTTTCTCGCCTCTTGCTATATGAAGGTGAAGAGGCCCAGCATTATAAACAGCGAAAATTAGTTTGCCATTATAGCCAGGATCGACATGAAGACCGGAAACATTAATCAGCCCCTTTGACTTAAATTTGAATTTAATTGAAATCAATGCAAGTGCATTGTTAGGAACTTTGATTATTTCAGAAGTTATCAGAAATGCAAACTGTCCTGGAGGGATAGAAACAGTTTCCTTTTGTCCGAGAATAATTTTTTTCCGTTCTTTCGGAGGTGTATCAGGAAGAGCTGAAATATAAACTTCTTCCCCT
This sequence comes from Nostoc sp. ChiSLP03a, assembly GCF_034531215.2. Lineage (NCBI taxonomy): Bacteria > Bacillati > Cyanobacteriota > Cyanophyceae > Nostocales > Nostocaceae > Nostoc > Nostoc sp. ChiSLP03a. Next base: position 8,309 of record NZ_JAVRBQ020000142.1, on the reverse strand, counting down.
AAACACAATTCGTATGATGCAGACTGAACTTGAGCCTCATAAAATGGTTCAATTAAACTGGGAAGACGAGAACTCAAAGTTTGTGATGACCAAAAACTCATTTTTTTACCTGCAAGCTATCGTTAAGTGAATGTTTTATTTCCACACAGGCTAAACGTAGACTAGACTCTTCCAAATAGGTTATCAAGCGTGCATCAAGATCAACGACTATCCTTCCTCCTCGATTTTTCTCTACCTGTCGCCAGACATCATAGCCCATCAAAATTGCTTTCTCCCAATCACCTAGCGAACATTGAGAAACTTCTAAATGCGATGTCATATTTTTGATAGTCTTTAATAGTTGGTAATCTAATGTTGAAACGCCTTCTAAGAAACCGTGATCTTTGGCATAGCTAAATACAAGTGCTGATATACCTTCCTCAATAGCTACTGCACGACCGCCGTCTTCAACTTCGTCAATATTAGAATTACTTTTGCGCTTACGTTTAAGCATACTACGAGTGACAACTGACCAACCTAAAACTGCGGCATAGGAAAAATGGAAAACATCATGAAAGCGGTACCCATCACTTATATAGGAATTATCAGTGAGGTCATTTCCAATCTGTTTTTTGTTTATAAATGCCTTCATTTTAACTGAATTATCTTTGCTTACCTCCGTAATTTCTACTTCAAACTTTCGTGGTAAACTTTCATATTCAGGGAAGTCATTATCAAATATGTAGCTTGTAGCTTTATCATCTATTATATCTGAATCTCTCCATCCCCAGCGATCACGGCACTTTCTCAAATTATCTTCCGCAATTTCTTCCAAATTAAGGTTAAATTTGCTTGCTAAATTGGAAATATACCAAAGCATATCTCCCAACTCTTCCGCGATACCTTCTTTAAATAGTTTGTGTGCATCACCGTCGCGTAAATGTTTTTTATACTCAGTCATCAATGAGCCAACTTCACCCACTAAACCGAGAAGAGGTATTATTAGTTCGGTATTTTCTACAGCAGGAATCTGGTTTGTATTAAGTGCTTGTGTTTGATAATCAGAAAAATTCATAATTAAGCTACCCCATTTTACAGTTTTTGATTATGGTAGTTTTCATAAATGATTAAAATAGAAATTTAATAATAAATAAAAATTCTTGCTATTAGAAAAATCAATTACCGTTATAAGGAATTAATAGGAAAAATAATTCTTTCTGTAGTAGCCGCAAGACGTACAGGATGCCGTGGATGTCCATCTTTTGTTATACGACCCAGAGAGTAGGGAGATTTATCATAAATTAGATTTAGCACTTGTTTATTCCGATTCTGGATTTCGGGATACTTACCCCCACCCCATGCCACAATAATTGAGTCAGCCCGTTTTGTTGCTAATTGAATATAACAGTTATTTTCTGATCCTACAGGATCAGGCGTTACGTAAAGATCAGCACGTTGCGTAGCACGATAAGCAAATAGGTTAACCACTTCAAGAGAACCATAACCCCAAGACTTAGCAAAGTTAATACATCTAGTAAGTGTCCTATCATCTTTTTCAGCATCTGCGGTACTTGGATTAAGCATCACAAAAGTAACTTGCGGCAAACTTGCATCCCACCTACGCCCTAGTAAGTAGCGATACTTTTTAGTGGTGTCGAAGTCGGCATATCTTTCCATATCAACGTGCTTAACTTTGAATTACTGCTGAGTTATGATACCCAGTTTGATTCAAACAAGCACAATTGTTGAAATTTTTCTATTTGTGTATTCTGTAAAGCCTTTGATCTTTTACTTTTGTGCTTAAATTGAGACTCCTCATCAGATGTTTTGTAAGCTTTTGATCCATTTTCTATAATTAGAGACGTTGCTTTTACCGTTGAGTCTAATTCCAAAGACAATTGCTGATAACTATTATTGATTTGTTGTAAACTAGCAAAATCTGATTTTGGCAATTTATGTCCTACTTTTTCTTGAATTTTATCGTTAAGTTGCCATTTAGGTGGATAAAAATAATCAATTGATTGAGGCGTTGAAGTAAATTTTGATTTTATTTTTTTGCGATTACTTTTCAAATCAGGAAATGCTGCTCGGCAGTATTTATCAGTTTCACAAAAAAGATTTTGACAGTCTATAGCTTGTAGCGGACGACCCCAGAGTGATTGAAAATTTAACCCTAATCGTTGAAACTCTCTTTCTTGATTTTCAGTCATCCAATGAATTATATCAGTATATGTTTTACCATCTGTATCAATGAAACACTTGCTGATACCACGTTCGGCTCCTGGGCCTGCTATAGTAAAACTGTTTTCGTCAAAGTTGATAATTTCACTGTAGTTAATATCTGTCGCTAATTGGTAAGCCATAAACTTACCTAACAATGGATATCCTTGAATGATTTGAAAAACGTCTTCAAACTTTTTTGCTTTAACTATGCAATTTACTACCCTATCTTGGGCAACCATTTTATCAATTAACGCCAAATGGTTTTGGTGTTTTTTATCATAACCAAACTCTTTGCTGGCACAAGACATATACGCACTAGTGTAAATAACATATCCAAGATTCATAGCCTCTTGTAATATATTTGAATACAGATTTGAGTCGAAATTAGACAGTGTAATATAGTCTCCTATTTTGTTTTCCAAATATTCCCATGTCTCTATTTTATTAAAAATTTTAAATAGCAGAATCCGTAAAATTACTTCTTCTTCATTCTTGCTCCTCTTCTCATCGTAAATTACGTTTTTGATCAGATATTGTGAAACGCGATCGCTTGCTCGATATGCATTACAAAATTTATAAGTATTAATAATCGGGTCACTCGTCCACGGTGGTGGTACGTTATTAATTTTGTTAAAAAATACTTCCTGGCGCATAGTAGCAAATCGCCAATAAGTATCAAAAATTTCTTGTCTTACTTGCATACACGGTTCTCTTGGTTTATCGTCATCAGTTTCAAACCTGTTTTTTATTCATAAGCGAAGATTATACGACAACTGCCGCATAATCTTCGTATCCGATCGCATTTCTAGCAAAGCATCCTTAAAGCCGATCGCAGCAACTCTTCTTAACTATGATTTTCATGAAACACCAGGATCGTCAGCAGTTTTGATCTCTTTTAAAATTCGTTCTACTTGGTTAACTTTTTCACCTCTATTCTGCTCTTTGAAAATATTTAAAGCTTTTTCTAAAGAAGATAGCGCCTCATCTTTTTTATTTGTTTGCCACATTGCTAGCGCAAAATTAGTCAGTGCCTCGCCATAATTAGGATTAATTTCCAGAGCTTTTTTATATTCAGTAATGGCTTCTTGCCAGCGACTTTGACTTGCGTAAACCATACCGCTTGCATTGTAGGCTAGAGCATATTTTGGCTTAAGGCGAATGGCTTCTTGATAGGCGCTAATCGCTTCTTCTGATTTTTTTTGCTGAAAAAGCACGTTTCCTAATTGAAAGTGCCCAAAAGCATCTTCTGGGAATTTTTTAATAAATTGGCGTAAATTTTCTTCTGCACCTTTAAAGTCTCCTTGACTATAGAGAGTATTAGCTTGTTGGATTAGCTGCGATCGCTCTGGTGTATCTGTACCTGAAGATTGGGCGATTTTTTGTGGTTGTCTCTGTGCAAACTGTTCTGGCGAATGCAAAGAAACTTGTCCAGGAACCGCTAACACTAATGGTGATATCCCCATTACACTGATAATACTCAGCATCATACAGCCAATAGGTTGAACAAATGCTGATTTGGATTTGCACTTCACCTTCATCGCCCTGAATGCCTCAATAATGTTCTAATCTTTATGATAAATTGGCCTGGGTTAGCGCGTAATGCATCACAAGAGAGACGATAAGGGCGCACATATATATGCGCCCTTATTAAGCTAATTTGGAATTATTTACACACCTTCTCGTAACTTATCCAACACACCCCGATCTTCCAATGTAGAAGTATCTCCAGATACCTCTTGTCCGGCAGCTAGATTCCGCAGCAAGCGCCGCATAATTTTACCCGATCGCGTTTTAGGCAAAGCGTCTGTAAAGCGAATTTCTCCGGGACGTGCGATCGCACCGATTTCTTTGACAACGTGCTGCTTGAGTTCTTTACTCAGTTCTTCACTTCCCTGATAAGTGCCTTCTAAAGTCACAAAAGCAACTACTTCTTCACCCTTAAGTTCATCCGGTTTACCCACTACCGCCGCTTCTGCAACTGCTGGATGGGAAACTAAGGCTGATTCTACTTCCATTGTACCGAGTCGATGCCCTGAGACATTCAACACGTCATCCACACGACCCATTACCCAGAAGTAGCCGTCTTCATCAAGTCTAGCGCCATCACCAGCAAAGTAAGTATAGTTCCCATCTTTGGGCGGAATGTGTTCCCAATAAGTGCGGCGGAAGCGTTCTGGATCGCCGTAAACTGTCCGCATCATTCCTGGCCAGGGATGGCGCACCGCCAAATAACCACCTTCTTTATTGGGTACGGTGTTTCCTTCTAGATCCACGATATCTGCAATAATTCCAGGGAAGGGGAGAGTTGCTGAACCGGGTTTAGTGGGAATTGCTCCTGGTAGCGGTGTAATCATGATACCGCCGGTTTCCGTTTGCCACCAAGTATCAACTATTGGACAACGTTCTCCACCTATAACTTTGTGATACCACATCCAAGCTTCGGGGTTAATCGGTTCGCCGACGGTTCCCAGCAAACGCAACGAAGACAAGTTTCGCGCATTCGGATGTTGTTCGCCCATCTTAATAAATGCCCGAATTGCTGTAGGTGCTGTATAAAAAATATTCACGCCGTATTTTTCAATTACATCCCAGAAACAGCCAGGATTAGAAGCACGGGGCGCACCTTCATACATTATCGTGGTTGCACCGTTGGAAAGCGGGCCGTAGACAATGTAGCTATGTCCCGTAATCCAACCGACATCTGCGGTACACCAGTATACATCTGTGTCTTGCAGGTCAAAGATCCACTTGGTGGTGATATGGGTATACAGATTATAACCAGCAGTTGTATGCACTACACCCTTCGGTTTGCCTGTGCTGCCAGAAGTGTAGAGGACAAACAGCATATCTTCACTGTCCATCGGTTCGGCGGGACAATCTGCTGATACACCTTTTTGCAAATCATGCCACCAATGGTCGCGTCCACCCAACTGCATATAAGTTTCTTGTCCGGTGCGCTTGACAACGAGGACATTTTCTACACTGGGAACAGCACCATCAGCCAAGGCTTTATCTACTTGTGCCTTGAGAGGAACGATCGCATCTTTGCGCCAACCACCATCAGCCGTAATTACTAACTTGGCTTGAGCATCGATTAAGCGATCGCGCAAAGCTTCGGCACTAAAACCACCAAATACTACGCTGTGGGGTGCGCCGATTCTGGCACAAGCTAACATGGCGATCGCAGCTTCGGGAATCATTGGCATATAAATACCAACGCGATCGCCTTTTTGTACGCCTAGTTGCTTCAATACATTGGCAAACTGGCAAACTTCCCGGTGCAGTTGGGCGTAGGTAAGGGTACGGGAATCACCTGGTTCTCCTTCCCAAATCAATGCGGCTTTATTTTTGCGCCAGGTAGTGAGATGTCTGTCAAGGCAATTGTAAGAAATATTCATCTTACCGCCAACGAACCACTTAGCAAAAGGTGGTTGCCAATCTAATACTGTGTCCCATTTTTGGAACCATTCTAATTCTTTTCCAGCCAAATCTGCCCAAAATTGCTGCGGATCGGCTTTGGCTTGGTCGTAGAGACGCTGATAGTCATCCAGACTTTTGATATGGGCGTTCTGCGAGAATTCTGAACTAGGATGAAAAAGGCGGTTTTCTTGTAGGATTGATTCTATAGTTGGTTGAGACATGATTACATTTACGAGCGGTATTGTTACTGAAAACTATTTTTAGCTTAGTTGTGCTAGACGCTGTTTAGATTTTCGTTAAGCTAGATAAAAATTGCTGAGTTATTTAGTTTACATTCATTTTTATCTAGAACTTATCAGTTAATACCATTATTAAGTCTGAATGAATCTCCAGATGCAATGTGAAACTGTTGCAAAAGTAGGAAGAAAAGTAATAAGTAGGTCGGCGTAAATAATTATTGTTGGAATAAGGCAGTTCTTGCTGGGGGCTTCTTAGCTGGGGGAGAAAGAGTTTGAGCCTTATTTACTTTTCTTTACATAATTTGGTTTTATTGCACCGACTTACTTAACACTGTGACTATCGATGTCAGCACTTGGTTTGAGTGGGCGCGAAGTAAGCGGATTGTGCTGGCAATACTAATGTTAAAAAATGATAAGTTCAGATTGAACTAAATAAAATTAATTAATACGTATCTATCTTAGGTTATAGTTTATTTGGCTTCTAAAGATTGATAGTTGATGGTTTTAAACAGCATGATAACTACACTCATACTGGCCATGTTTTACAAAAAAATAAATCTATATGCATAGACGAGCGTCCTTATATTATTTGTTTTTAGGAGTATTAACGAGTTCTAGCTGTTTTATCTTCAGTGTAGCAGCCCAAGTCCCATCTAATTCGCAGCAATCTTCGACTCGGAGTGAAGCTCAAGCTGCTAGTTGGTTTGAAGCCCATCGCGCTCAATCAGGCGCTTTACGAGCATTTGTACAACGAATGCCAAAGGGAGGAGATATCCACAGTCATCTCAGCGGGGCTGTGTACGCAGAACACTATCTGGAGTGGGCTGCTACCGATGGGTATTGTGTGAATCCAAAGGTAGGAACTTTAGTTGAACCATTAGCTTGCAGTCAGGACAGTAGTTATTTTCCAGCTTCAGAATTGTTAAACCGAACATCTATTTATGATTCCCTAATAAATCGTTGGTCTACTCGCAACCTCCAATTTGCTGGTAAATCAGGACACGACCAATTTTTTGAAGCTTTTAGTGGTTTTGGGACAATATCAGACTCTATGAGCCGTCGGGATGATATGGTCGCGTCAGTAGCAAATCGGGCAGCTTCGCAGCATATTACCTATCTAGAGTTAATGCTTACCGTTCAGGGGAGTGAGGTTCGACAGCTAGGGCGTGAAGTTGGTTGGAATCAAGATTTGCAAGAGATGCACCGTCAATTGCTCAAACGAGGATTAACCAAGCTAGTGACACTGGGCAGCCAGGAATTTGCACAGTTGGAGCGCGAAGTCTCGAAAACACTCGGTTGCGGCACTCCATCAGCACAGCCTGGATGTGCAGTGACGGTGCGCTATTTGCAGCAAACGACAAGAACAAAGTCGCCTGTTGAAGTGTTTGCTCAGTTAGCTTATGCCTTTGCACTAGCTTCATCGGATTCGCGGGTAGTTGGCATCAATCTCGTCGCCCCAGAAGACAACCCGATTGCACTGCGCGACTACACCCTGCAAATGCAAATGCTGCAATTTTTCAAACGCCAATATCCCGATGTCAAGGTCGCGCTCCATGCAGGAGAGTTAACTTTCGGTTTGGTTCCGACAGAGGATTTACGTTTTCATATTCGGCAAGCTGTAGAAGTGGCACAGGCATCTCGCATCGGACATGGCGTGGATATTCTTTTTGAGGAGCGTCCCTTCGAGTTGATGGAGCAAATGCGGCGACTCGGCGTGTTGGTCGAAATCTGCCTGACCAGTAATGAAGTCATTTTGAATGTCCAGGGAGATGAGCATCCTTTTACGGAGTATTGGAAGGCTGGAGTACCACTGACCCTTGCTTCAGATGATGAAGGCATTTCCCGGATTGATTTGAGTCATGAATATCTGTTAGCGGCAACGAGATATGGACTAGGATATAAAGACCTCAAGCGACTAGCTCGCAATAGCTTAGAATATAGTTTCGCTCCGGGAAATAGTCTCTGGAAGTCGCCTGAGTTTAAGGCAATGGTTCCAGCTTGTGCAAGCGATACCCCTGGTGAAACCTCTGTTTCTCAAGGGTGCAGTGCTTTTTTGCACAAGAACGATCGCGCGCGGATTCAATGGCACCTAGAGTCGGAATTTGCTCGGTTTGAGCCATTGCAGAACTGGCTTTGAGTGATTCTCACGAAAAATGTAAAGCGACAAATTAGAAGTCAAGTTTTTCATACCTGCAAGCTTTACTGGAAACAATACCTTTGCCAAAATTTTTCTTGGTACAAATGAAGCTGAGTTTGCAATGTTAGTTAGCGATCGCTACCAATGTCAAGGTTTAAAAACTGAAGTACTTATACCAATTTTTTATAAAGCTGCATAGAATTCGATCCCCCCTAGCCCCCCTTATAAAGGGGGGAACCAGAAAAACATATCAAAGTCCCCCAATTTATCGGGGGATTTAGGGGGATCTAGATATGTGTAACTTCACATTA
>NZ_JAVRBQ020000141.1:0-32636 GCF_034531215.2 Nostoc sp. ChiSLP03a | reverse complement strand
CAATAGGTCATCAGTGATAGCATAAATTGTAATTATTTCGTTTAACATTACCCCTCCTAATTTTTCCTCTGGAGGGGATTTTATTGCTTATGCAATGCCACCTGAACACCTGCAAGCATAACTAGCAACTTGGGTTAATAGAGATGGATAAACGCAGAGATGGGAAGACCAGGTTTGTAGTTCTTGAGCGTAGCGTTGCAATGTGCTGAGGCTAAGTTGAGTGTTACCTAAGTAAAGGCAACCAGGGGAGCCATGAGAGATGATGTGTACACTTTCAACTCCACGGCGCTGTGATAGTACTTCGGTAATTAGTTCTACCCCATCCTGGTAGCGATCGAGGATAGCTACTTCTACTTTTGATACTAAATTGTTAAGTAATAGCTCGTAATTAATTACTGAAGGATCAATGAAAATAATGTTTGTATTTTTCATGTCTACTGTATTGTATTGATAATTTGATTTTTGAGTTTTAATAAAAATTAAAACTCAGGATTAGATATGAAATATTGGACAATAAAAACTAGAAACTATTGACCAGCAATTTATTCAACAATATCATCTGATTTTTTATCTTTAAAAAATGACAATCCATCAAAAAAGATAACGATTATGATAGTAATATTTTCTTGATATTTTGTCTGAATTGCATCGATGTATTTTCTGAGATATTGTCAAGAGATTGTAAAGATTTAAGAAAATAGAGTAATAAATACTACTTGAGTTTTCAAAAATGAACAACGCTGTCCCAGATGGAAGTTCAGAATTTTAAAATAAAAAGTGTGAACAAAGTATAAAAAATTATTTTATTTTTTTAAAAAAACAATAGAAATACATAATAATTAACAGCTTCTGAATAATATGTCTAGCAGCAATATTGAGCTAGGAACAGCAAAGATTCTAGCGAACCGCGATCGCTCTCATTTCAAATTTAACGATTGGATAAAAGATGCACCCTTAGACTTTAGTTCTTCAGATGATGGTAGTAATGCTAGAGCTTCAACTGCTTGATTATCTTTGATACAAAGTAAACTTCTTTGATAAATTAGCTTAGTATTAATATTTATACCATTTTTCTTAATTTCTGTTTGTAATGAAGGGCTGGGAACTCCTGTTAAGGTAAAATCTAAACATTTATATCCATTCTTCATAACAGAAGATTCAGCTATCCTTTTACCGTTCACGAAGTTAGATTTTTTTGCAGCTTCGCTAAGAGCCTGTAAAATTTTTGGAATTTTTTCAGTAGCTATTTTTTTAGCAAAGGTTGATTGAGCTACAGTATATGCAGATTCACCTTTTATAGCTGTCCATCTGCGGGTTGTTATGCCTTTAACTGGAGTATTAACCTCTTCTACAACAGAACTCGGCATCAAAATGCTGAAGTTCCCTTCTTTAGAAGTAAATACTTGGTCTTGAGATGATGCAGGAGCGCAAGCAGATAAAGTAATCAGTCCCAAGTAAGCTATTATATGAAAAGCTTTATTAGCATTAGTCAGTAAATTCATAGTCGTTTAAAAAATTAAGTTTATTTCTTGATTTACCCTTTGTAGCCAATATAAATCAACAGCTTGCTTTAAGTTAATAAGAGGATAAGCTATCGCTATGGTTTCAACTCATGTACACGTTGCCATTGCTGTTGTGTAATCTTGTAATTTGCAGCGTTCGCTGACGAATTACAATCAAAGTCTTTAAGATAGGGTCTTGTTTTAAGTCTTCCCTTGGCAGGGGCTTTTCTAACACAAAAGCTACCAAACTGAATTTCCGCGTCAGATTTCCCACCAACACCCTACCCGATCGCTGCACTAGCCCACATCAGCAGAACTTTCAGCAGCATTGGACGCATACATTCAACTACTGGAGTTTTAGGAGGATTGTGTATGGCTCAAGCAGTTCTTACTGGCTCTCATCCATCCTTTAACTTCAGTACACTAAAAGAATCATCGTATGCGATCGCTGGCTAACGCCCAGTATAATCGGCGTACACGGAACTTAAAGGACAAAGGATACGCTGAGGACGCGTCCGGTTCATACTATTGTTAGCCTACCCGCCGCAGAAACTTACCAACCCATTCGCTCGCTGCTATCGCTGTTTACGGGGCATAGTCCATCGCCTTCCCAATCGATTCTCACGAGTGATTACCGAAAGTTTTGCTGATGTGGGCTATTGGAGTGATGGGATGTTGGTGAGAAATCTGACGCGAAGATTTGTTTTGGGAGCTTTTGTGTTAGAAAAGCTATTGCTTAGGGAAAGCTTAAAGTAAGACTCTGTTTTGAAGACTTTGATTGTAATTCATCAACCGAACGATACAAATTACATAACAAAAGTGGCAACGCATATATGATTTGAATTAATAGTACACAAATACTATTTACTGACAAATAATTACTTGTTGCTATAGATGATTTTTCAAACTAACAACGTTTAAGCCTTATCTGAGTGTACAACCTTATTAATTATCGACTGGATGATTAATCAACTTTGCCGCTAACTATATCAAAACAGATGCTTTTTAATAGAAATAATAAAAAAGAGAGCATTTTCCGCCAAGAATCTTTAGAACGTCTATCCTCACCGGAACGCTTAGATCGGTTAATGCAAGTAGTTAGCCCGAAAGATTGGCTGGCGTTGGTCGCGTTGAACGGTTTAGCAATTGGCGGCGTAATCTGGAGCATAGTTGGTCGCATTCCCATTACCGTTGACGGTCGAGGTATATTTATTCAACCTCGTCAGGTAGTTGAGTTTCAGTCATCTATCGCCGGACAAATTCAAGCTTTAAATGTTGCTAGCGGACAATGTGTTAAGAAAAACCAACTCCTCGCAATAATTTATCCAGCTGACTTGCAAAAACAGTTACAGCTAGCGCGTCAACAGTTAACTCAATTGCAAAGACAAGCTCAAGATACCTTGGTTTTATCCAAACAACAGCTAGAAACAGAAAGAAATATCATTACTGCCAATCGCACCAACTTGCAACAACGTCTCCAAGATATTAGTGCGGTTGCACCGGTACTGAGAGATAAAGAACTAACCGCGATCGCCCAACAGCGTCAAAGTTTAGAACAGCGTTTTCGAGATGCTCAAACTTTAGTACCAGTGATGCAGACAAGACTCAAGCAACGACAAACTTTAGCAGATGCGGGGGGATTATCAAAAGATTCGTTGCTGCAAGCCGAACAAGAGTACGTGCAAACACGTCAGAACCTTGCTGATATTCAAGTTCAGCTCAAACAACTAGAAGCTCGCAATAGCGAAGTTGAGCGCACTTATTTAGAACAAATCCGTTCTATGAGCGACGTTCAGATTCAGTTAGGAGAACTGAATGCTAAAAGTAAACGCTTGGATCGAGAAAATTTAGAAACTACAAATCAAAGGGATAAAGAAATTGCCGCAGTTGACCGAGATATTGCTAGATTAGAACAGCAGATAAAAGATAATAGTCAAATCTTAAGTCCCCAAGCTGGATGTATTTTGGAGTTAAATACAACATTGGGGCAAGTGGTTCAACCTGGAACTCGATTGGGAATATTGCGTATAGGTAGCACTCAAGAGTCAGCTAAGGCGATCGCTTATTTTGCGATTAAAGACGGCAAACAAATTCAGCCAGGAATGTCGATTTTGATTACTCCCGATACAGTCCAAAGAGAGCGATTTGGGGGAATTGTGGGAAAGATTACTCACGTTTCGCCACTACCGGTAACTCAAGAAGGAACTGTTTCAGTAATTGGCAATCCAGAAGTTGTTAGAAGTTTGATTGGTGAAACTGGCGCGATCGAAGCAACTGCTAATCTTACTAACGATAGCAGCACTGTTACTGGTTATAAATGGTCATCTTCTCAAGGGCCAAATTCAAAAATTACTTCGGGAACTACAGCTTCAGTTCGAGTCACCATCGAACAAAGAGCGCCAATTACTTTTGTACTGCCGATTTTACGAGAATTTACTGGAATCAAATAATTTATATTTTGCTAATCAAATATATTAACGATGAATTTCTTTAAAAGATTTAAAAAATCAGATCCAGAAAACACAAATTATCAAGTTTCCAAATTTCAAAATATTCGCTTTAAAACGCCAACTTTGTTGCAGATGGAAGCAGTAGAGTGCGGGGCGGCAGCTTTGGGAATAGTATTAGCTTATTATGGTCGCATTGTTCCTTTAGCAGAACTGCGGGTTAGTTGTGGCGTTTCCCGCGATGGTTCTAAAGCATCAAATGTTTTAAAAGCAGCTAGAAACTACGGGTTACAGGCAAAAGGCTTTAAAAAAGGATTTAAGCAACTGCAACAATTAAAACCACCTTTTATTGTTTTCTGGAACTTCAATCACTTTTTAGTGGTAGAAGGTTTCGGACAAGAACGGGTTTGGTTGAACGATCCAGCTACGGGGCCGCGCAGCGTAAATCTGCAAGAGTTTAACGAAGCTTATACAGGCGTAGTTTTACTCATGGAACCAGGTGCAGAATTTAAAAAAGGCGGCAGAAAACCAAGTATTATTAATGCGCTTTCCAAACGCTTGCGAGGCTCGTTTGACGAGCTTTTTTTCTGCATCCTGGCTGGATTTTTTTTAGTTATTCCCGAATTAGCTATTGCTTCCCTCAGCCAAGTTTTTGTTGATAATATCTTGATTGAAAATCGCTTTGATTGGTTAAAGCCTTTGGTGTTAGGAATGGGAATTGCAGTATTGTTGCAAGCAATATTAACAATTCTGCAAACCCGAAAGCTGCGGTATTTACAAATTAGATTGTCAATTAGCATGACAGGAAATTTTTTATGGCACGTTCTCCGCTTGCCAATTGGTTTTTATGCTCAGAGATTTGCAGGAGAAATTAGCAATCGTGCCGCTCTTAATTATAAGGTAGCGAAAATACTTTCCGGTCAGTTAGCGCGAACGACTATAGATGCAGTGATGTTAGTTTTTTATGCGGTGGTGATGTTAGCTTACGATTGGATGCTAACAGCGATCGGTTTAGTAGCAGTAGCAATTAATATTGGGTTTTTGCAATGGGTAGCGCGAAAACGAATTGATACAAATATGCGCCTAAGTGTAGATTATGGCAAAATTGCTGGCGTAGAAATTGGGGCTTTAGAAAGTATTGAAACCATTAAATCAGCAGCATTAGAATCAGATTTCTTTAGTCGCTGGGCAGGATATTATGCTAAAGCTAATAACTCGCAACAAGAATTGCTGCAAACCGATTTAATTTTGGAAGCTTTACCACCTTTACTGACAGCTTTAACTTCCATGCTGTTACTAGTTGTCGGCGGTTTGCGAGTGATAGATGGCTATATCAGTATTGGGATGTTAGTGGCTTTTCAAACTTTAATGACCAGATTACAACAACCAGTTAATAGTTTAGTTGGTTTGGGCAGTACAATTCAAGCGATTGATGGCGATTTGAAGCGATTAGATGATGCTTTAGATAACGCGATCGATCCAAATTTAAACTTAGAATTACAGCGCGATAAAACTCCAATTGAATATGCTAAATTTTCAGATCGTTGTCGCTTGCAAGGATATGTCGAACTGCAAAACATTACCTTTGGTTACAGTCGGATAGAAGAACCATTAATTCAAAACTTTAGCTGTCAACTCAAACCAGGGCAAAGAGTAGCATTTGTAGGTACTAGCGGTTCTGGTAAATCTACTCTTTCTAAAATTGTTACGGGACTGTACGAACTTTGGGAAGGAAAAATCTTATTTGATGGCATTCCTCGACAACAAATTCCCCGTGCAGTGTTAGCTAATTCTCTCTCAATGGTGGAACAAGATATTTTTCTATTTAGCGGTACAGTACGAGATAATTTGACGCTGTGGGATGAAACAATTCCTAATTCCCAATTACTAAAAGCCTGTCAAGATGCCGCAATTTTAGATGTAGTAATGGCAATTCCTGGGGGTTTAGATGGCAAATTATTGCAAGGAGGTGCTAATTTAAGCGGAGGTCAGCGTCAACGGTTAGAAATTGCCCGTTCTCTAGTTAATAATCCGGCAATTTTAGTGATGGATGAAGCAACCAGCGCTTTAGATGCAGAGACAGAAAAAATTATCGATCGCCACATTCGACGACGAGGTTGTACTTGCATTATTATCGCTCACCGTTTGAGTACAATTCGGGATTGCGATGAGATTATTGTTTTAGAACGAGGTAAAGTAGTGCAAAGAGGTACTCACGAAGAAATGAAAGATATTGATGGCGCTTATGCTCGATTAATTAAAGCTGAATAAAAAGTATCAATAACTTGTGTAAATATTTTTATACTTCAAACAAAAATGAAAAATATAACTATAATGAAAAGCGATAAAATCACCTTTCTAGAAGGAGAGATACAATGAGTCTAACTGCTTGTACAGAATTTTTAGACAAAATCAATAGCGATGCTGCTTTGCAACAAGAAGCAATTACCGCCTTAGAAGATAAAGAGCAGATTGAAGAAGCAGCTAATGCCTTTGTATTGCTTGGAGCAAAGCATGGATATGAATTTACCGCCTCAGAAGCTACCCAAAAGTATCAAGAAATTACTGCTGAGGGAGAAGGAGAACTTGATGAGGCGGCATTGGAACAGGTAGCGGGCGGGATACGCTGGCGAAGAGCAAATGAGGGACTATAAATAGTCTTTTTTTAGTATTTGCTACTTAGGCAGGGAAGAAGCGGAAAAACCAACAATTAACTTGTTTCTCCACAATACCTTCGTCATTTTTTTGTAGGTTGGGTTGAACGAAGTGAAACCCAACGTATTTGTTGGATTTCGTACCTCAACCCAACCTACAAATCAAGACATTTTTCCATTTGGCAAAGGTATTGTTCTCCAGTGAAGCTTTTTACTTGTTGGTTTCTTTTTCTCTCCCACTTTTGAGCGCATCCGTTGGAATTGCCGAACTGTTATAAAGTCAGGATTTTTTTATTAACTAAATATAAGTGTTCGTAAAGGCTAATAACACTCGCAAAACCTGAAAATATGCTTGTTCCTGTTTAAATATTTTTTACACCTCGAACCTAGAAATAGCGTCAAAATGAAAATGCTCGTATAATACAAAGCGATAAAAATCATCTTTCTAGAGGGAGAAATATAGTGAGTCTAGCAGCTTGTACAGAATTTTTAGACAAAATCAATAGCGATGCGGCTTTGCAACAAGAAACAACTACCGTCTTAGAAGGCAAAGAGGAGATTGAAGAAGCAGCTAACGTCTTTGTCTTGCTTGGGGCAAAGCATGGATATGAATTTACCGCCGCCGAAGCTATCCAAAAGTATCAAGAAGTTATGGCCCAAGGAGAAGGAGAACTTGATGATGAGGTATTGGAACAGGTGGCGGGAGGTAGAGGTAGATCTTATGGTGTAAGTCTTGCGTAAGTACGGAAATGACTCCGCAGCGCAGAAAGAGAAAAACTAGCGAGTAAATTGCTTCCCTAGTAAAACTTTTTACTGGCTGTTTTTTTCGTAATTCTATGTGCCTTCGTTTTAACTCTTACCATACTGTTGTTATAAAGTCAGAATTCCAGATTTTTTATTAACTAAATATAAGTGTTAACCAAGGCTAATAACACTCGCTACACCTACTCGCCAATAATCCTTACCAAAAATAGCTAGTGAAGGAAATTGTTAATATGAACTCATGCCAACAGAGCGATTTAGATTTAGTTAAACAATACACCTCTGAAGAACTAATTTCTTCAGAAGCTTGGCAAAAAATTCAACAGTTAGTTCCCAAGTTACCGCCATTTTCTCAATTTATTTTAGAGTGCCGTTTAGTGGCTGATAATCCTCAAGTAGATTTTTCTACGTATATGCAACAGAAATTACCTGTTTGCACAGACATTTTTAAACACCCGCTTTGGCAACGCATTCAAAACTTCTACCAACAGTGGTTAGATCCAACTTCTCCATTACACGATATTTCAATAGCTGGTCTAGAGTTCGATATTGAGGACGTTTTAACAGATCCACCTATTCCTAGTTTTTTTTTGGCTTATACAAAGAATTGACTCAAGAATTTCAGGATACAAGCGGCAACATAAATGAACAGGTAACGCTGAAAGCACTTGATAATGCTCAAGAAATTCTGACTCAAGTTTGGGGATTAGTGAAACAAGAAAATATACCCCCTGCTGTCGAGCGAAAACTCGAACAATGCTTCGATTTGATGCCTGCGAATACTGACATTAATATGGTTGGCATGATGTTTGCTCGTCCCGTGCAAACTACCAGACTTCAGTTAGCAGGATTTACAAAAGAACAAACTATTCCCTATTTAGAAAAGATTGGTTGGCAAGGCGAATCAGACCGTTTAGCTCAAATGATGGCGATCGCTCCTGCTAATTTTAGCCCTTTCACACTAACTTTTGATGTAGACGAACAAGTATATCCGAGAATTGGGTTAAAGTACTTTACTCCCTGCACTACTAAAGACGCTCCGCCTTGGCAGGAATTTTTAGAAATCTTAGTGAGACATCAGTTATGCAGTCCAGAAAAAGGGGAGGCATTACGAAAGTGGCCAGGTTATACGCAAATCAAAGGAAATTCGCCAAGTTTCTTCCAGATAATAGAGAATGCTGCGGCACTCCGAGAAAATCGACTGCTCAACGTCATGGAGAGAAATTTCGGTCAAATTAAAATGGTCTATCAGCCCGGACTACCCTTTGAAGCCAAAGCTTATCTCACTTGTTCCTATGTAAATATTCTTGTACCGCGAACCTAGAAATAGCGTCAAAATAAAAAACTTACTATAATGAGGAGCGAAAAAAATCATCTTTCTAAAGGGAGAGATATAGTGAGTCTAGCAGCTTGTACAGAATTTTTAGACAAAATCAATAGCGATGCCGCTTTGCAACAAGAAACAAGTTCCCTCTTAGAAGGCAAAGAGGAGATTGAAGAAGCAGCTAACGCCTTTGTCTTGTTTGGGGCAAAACATGGATATGAATTTACAACCGCAGAAGCTATCCAAAAGTATCAAGAGGTTATGGCCCAAGGAGAAGGAGAACTTGATGACGAGGTATTAGAACAGGTGGCCGGAGGGAAAAGGGTGTCTGGTTGTGTTTATAGTACATAGCCGAAAATCACCAGAAATTCAACACAATAAGGGACAGTAAAAATCATCTTTTTAGAGGGAGAGATCCAATGAGTCTAGCAGCTTGTACAGAATTTTTAGACAAAATCAATAGCGATGCCGCTTTGCAACAAGAAACAACTACCGTCTTAGAAGGCAAAGAGGAGATTGAAGAAGCAGCTAATGCCTTTGTATTGCTTGGGGCAAAGTATGGATATGAATTTACCGCCGCCGAAGCTATCCAAAAGTATCAAGAAGTTACGGCCCAAGCAGAAGGGGAACTTGATGATGAGGTATTGGAACAGGTGGCGGGAGGGAGAAGGTCATCTGGTACTGGTTGTTGTTTTGCTTCTTTCTGATATTAATTAAATTACTCATTAATCGGAGGGAAAAGGTCATCTGCTTGTGGTTGTTGTTATGCTGCATAGCCGAAGCATCGCCATATTGGAACGCGTGGCGGGAGGGATAAAAATAGGACAAAATTCCTGTTTTTCTGTGGCGGCTCAATAAACTGTTGAGGATGTTTTAAAAGCTAGTTTTGTATATATCAAAAGTTTCTCGCTCTCTTTGCATCCCCTTATCAAGGCGGAATTTAAGAAGAATATTACCCCTTCTTGAAGTGGGGATAGAGTGGATATCGATCTAATGAAGCTACTTCACAAACATCCTCTAAAATACCTAATTAAAACCCGATGCTTAATAAACCTAGATTTAAACCAGAATTTCGAGTTGAAATTGTCCAGCCTAAAAAAGTTTACCTATTAAGCGAGTGCAAAAGCTTTGCTTTAACAGGTAATCTTTATGTACTCTTAGCACCTTTGCTTGATGGCAACTACACTGTAGAGCAAATTACGAATAGGCTGAAATGGACAACCAACCGCGCACAGATCGATCGCATCTTAACTAAATTAGCGGATAAAGGTTACATTACTGAAGCAAGCGATCGCCTTCCTGATGCTGTTCAAGCGTTTTGGAGTTACTTAGGTGTTGACGCTCAAACCGCTTTCAGCAGATTACAAGCTACTCGCGTTGCCGTGCAAACTTTTGGCAATATTCAATCAGCACCATTTATCGAAGCTTTAAACACTCTGCATATTAATATCAGTAATGAAGCAGACTTTACTGTTGTTTTAACTGACGATTACTTGCAACCAGAATTAGCAGAATTTAATCGCCAAACCCAAAAACCTTGGTTGCTAATTAAGCCTATAGGAATGTTTTCGTCGATTGGGCCAATTTTTATCCCAGGACAAACAGGTTGTTGGCAATGTCTCGCTCATAGATTGCAAAGAAATTGTCCCGTAGAAACTTCTATTAAACAACAAAAAAGTATTGATACTTCTCTAATTACTTCAATTGCTTTACTACCTTCTAGCTGGCAAATGAGTTTAAATCTTGCTGCTCAAGAAGTTGCTAAATGGGTGGTATTACAAAAAAGCCCACAGCTAGAAGGTAAGATTGTTACTTTTAATTTAGAAACTTTATCAACCGAAAATCACACTTTAATTAAACGCCCTCAATGTCCTGTTTGTGGCAATCGAGAGTTTTGGCAAAAGCAACAGTTAAAACCAATTGAATTACAAAGTCGTCCCAAAAATTTTACTGATGATGGGGGACACCGTACACTTAGACCAGAGCAAACTGTAGAGAAATATAGCAATCAAGTCAGTTGGTTTACTGGTGTTGTTAAAGAATTGGTGAAATCAAACAAAGTAGAAGATTTAATTCATGTTTATTTTGCTACTTACCAAAGTGCTGATAATCTTAACAATTACGATCGCCTGCGGAAGAATTTAGAGCATTATAGTGCAGGTAAAGGTAAGACAGACAACCAATCTAAAGCTAGCGCACTTTGTGAAGCTCTAGAGCGTTATTCGGGAATTTTTACAGGTGAGGAATATCGGCTCGAAGCTACTTCTGCTCAACTAATAGATGCAGCCATTCACCCTCATAAATGTCTTTTGTATAGTGACAAACAATATCAAAATCGTCACGAATGGAACTCTCAGCACGGAAGTTTTGCACGGGTTACTGACCCTTACGATTTAACTCAAGAGATTGAGTGGACACCAGTTTGGTCGCTGACTAACCAAACGCAAAAATATTTACCCACTGCTTTCTGCTATTTTGATTATTCGCTACCCGAAGGACATACATTCTGCATAGGAGATTCCAACGGTAATGCAGCAGGTAATACTATCGAAGAAGCTATTCTGCAAGGGTTTATGGAATTAGTTGAACGGGATAGCGTGGCACTGTGGTGGTATAACCGCGTAAAAAGACCGCAAGTTGATTTAGCCAGTTTCAACGAACCTTATTTACTCAACTTGCGAGATTATTACCAAACAAAATTCAACCGTCAATTGTGGGTGCTGGATATTACCAGCGATTTAAATATTCCCAGCTTTGCCGCAATTTCTCGCCAGACTCAGGGAGAGAAAGAAAATATTTTAATTGGATTTGGAACGCATTTCGATCCAACTATTGCTATTTTACGGGCAGTAACAGAAGTAAATCAAAGTTTAACTTTGGATTTGGATAATGAAATTGAGTTTGCCTCGGAAAACACTGATATCGCCTATTGGTATGCTAATGCTACTGTCGAAAATCAGCCTTATCTAGTACCTTGCGATCGCACTCCTGCTAAAGTTTATGCAGACTATCATTATTTAGGTAGCAAGTGCGATTTGCACGAAGATATAGAAATCTGTGCAGAGATTGTCAAAAAATTAGGTCTAGAAATGCTAGTTCTAGACCAAACTCGCCCCGATATTGGCTTAAACGTAGTTAAGGTTATTGTGCCTGGATTGCGCCATTTTTGGCCGAGGTTTGCTCCAGGTCGCCTTTACGATGTCCCAGTTAAGTTAGGTTGGTTATCAGCACCGTTAAAAGAAGAAGAACTTAACCCGATACCAATGTTTATCTAACTGGACTTAATTTTACACTCCCTTTCAGAAGGCAGAAGACAGCTATGCTACCCACCCTTAAAAGAGTGGGATTGAAACAAGGACGTTTTATACCGGGCTACGCTAACGCTGCAAGCAGTCTCGGTATAATTATCAGTTCAGACTGGGCTTTATACCCAGAACTAAAGTTTTAATTAACTAAAATCCTTACTTTTCTAAGAGGATGTCTGAGAAGTATTAAACATTACGCCCGATCCCCCTAGCCCACGCCAGTCGCTCATGGGGGAAACCCCCAAGACCGCGCTGGCTCCCCTTAAAAAGGGGGAATTTATCTTAAAGTCCCCCAATTTATCGGGGGATTTAGGGGGATCTACAAATCTCAAATACAACACTAAAAAGTTTTCAGACATCCTCTAAGTTTGAGAATTAACGGGACGGCTACCGAGAACAAATTCACCTACAGAACTTTCAGCATAATAATCACATCTCACTGCTTTAGCAAATAAATCAGCATTTCCAGCCCCGATCGCGCAGGGTGCTAAATTCATTGCTGTTGCTACCAAGTAAAAATTTTGGTATAAAACGCCTACGTGCTTGAGAATAATTGCATAAGCCATAGATTGATACTTCCAAGTTAAGCGTTGAAAGCGAGCCGAAATCACCAGTAAAATTTGCGGCATTTCTTCAACTCCCATTGCACTAGCAGCACTCTGTAGTAAGGCTTCTACTAGTTCGTTTTTATCGGTAAGATGGTTTAGTTGGTGCGATAGCGGTTGATAATGATATAAACCAGATGCTAAATTTTGACAACGATTAATAACTGGATAAATTTCTAATTCATAAATTCCTCCACCACCAGGATAAGCACGTTGACTCAGTTCTGCCAAGTCAGATTTAATAATATTCTTAACTCTGGCGGTTCGATAAAGAAATTCTCCTAATTGTTCTACAGTAATTGGTTGCTCTTCCCACTGACGAATTGATTTTCTTGTTTCTAAAACTTGTGTTAAGGGAATATCTGTTTCTGCTAAAGCGGCTAAGTCAGGTTTATAAAGGTCGATTAAATCATTTGATATTAGAGGTTTTAGGGCTGATAGCGGATCGATTTTGCCGACAAAACGATAGGTTCCACCAAAGGGATTCGCGTGTCTCCCTACACGGCTGCGGGTATGAAACAACAAATCATGAAACTCCCATTGAGCCAGGATTAAGTTTTCATTCTCAGCAATTACGCCGTTTTCATCTACTGTTGAGAGCATTTGACTATTGAAAAGTAAACTGATAAATTGCTCGGCTATGTCTACAGAAATACCTGGAATTTGCGAGGAAAGTTCATAAATATTTTGAGGGGTGCCCAGGAGTGCAATTAAAGCTGCACCTCGCCAATCGAGCCGAATTTGGCAAAAAGATAAAGGCGATTCTAATATAGTTTCTCCTGCTATTTGGTGAGTATAAGCAAAGCGCGAGAGAATATATTTAGTTGTCGCTGATATTGGTTGGGGGGAAATTTGCAAATCTGGGCTGATGGGTACGGTAGTAGCGATCGCCACATCATTTACTACAATTGAATAGCAAAGCCATCCCAATTTCGCCAGCTTGTTGAGATACAAATTAAATTTTTGCCATCCCTCAAAACCGTCACTTTCACAAACAATCTTTTTGAGTTGCGAAGGTGGAGTTGGAACAGTTGCTAGAGTTTTTAAAGCTGTTCTCAGTCCAGGTTTAGGATTTTTAAATGTTAGCCGTCGTTCCTCAAACTGAAGAATTATAGAACTATCTTCCGGTGGCGCGATCGCAGCAATGTCTTTTCTCAATGAAACTAAAAATTCTGATGGCATATTTTAATCAAATTTGGCTTAATGCTGCGTCGGCATCTAAAGGTTGGGGTTTAATTTGCTCTAAACTGACAAAATTGAGTTCGTACAATTCCCCCAATCTTTTTAATAAATTATCTTCGATAAACTGGCATTGATCGGCAGGAGTATAACCACTAATGCGCGATCGACAAATATCAATCATGCTCACCTGCACTTTTTTCTGGACTAAAAACTCAATTAATTGGTCAATTCTCTCCAAAATTTTGTCTTCGGAAAGTTTCAGGATATTGGGAAAAAATTCTGTTTCGGGAAATTCGTTAAATACTAGATAATATTTGCCGTCTTCAATCTCGGCTCTGATTGAGCTACCATAAGTTATTCGCAAAAATTGATAATTATCTCTCTGAAAAATTTGATATTGGTGTTCAGTAATTTCTATTTTGCCTCGATCGTTATAATATCTGTTATTACAAGAAAAGTAATCTAAATCGATATCTAAAACCACAGTTTGATTTTCAGGAAACTCATCTTTAACTGTTAAACAAGTATATTTAGCAGTTTTATATTTAGGATCGAGTAAAACTGCCCCGATATTCTTGACATTTTTAGTTAGAAATATCGTTTCTTCCGAATCGCAAGCGCGAACAGACATAAACTGATAAATTACCTCTTTTTGTCTTGGGCGCAGCCAAAAAACTTGATTAAATACTCTCTGATAAACTGCGGGAACAATAAAACTAGCAATATTCAATTCGTGATATGTAAAATCATAAATATCTTGAAGATTGCCATTTATAGAACTGAGAGAGCGAGTAAATCTAGGTGTTGCCATATCTGAATGTTCGTCGATATGGAGCAAGATATTTTTTGACTTTGGAATAATATTTTGGCTAGTAGCATAATGCCAAATCCAAAATGCTTCGTGATGTTCTTCCATGATAAAAACGGGAATGGCAGCCATATTTATACCTTTTACAGCAGTTTTCATTTACATGAGGTACAAAGTTGCGGGTTTTGAGGCAGGAGGCAGGAGGCAGAAGGAAGGAATTAGAAAGAAACTCTTTGTGTTTGATGAATCACTCCTAGTTGTACCTCACTTACTTCTGGATTTTAGACTAAAGATAAGCGATCGCCTGCTGAAAAGGTAGGCAAAAATAAAGGAATGCTTGTAAGAACAAGCACCCCAGTAACGGAAGATGAAAAAAGCACAACCAATTTTCATCTACCGATTAGGAATTTTTCCATTCCTAATTTCAGCTGTACCGTGACAACCTGGGATGGAGAATTGACGGTTGGTCTGAAGCACCTGTATACCTATGGGTAAGGCTCCTGCAAATCTCTCAATTATGCGAGCGATTGCGCTGAATCTGCTTCGCCGAAATGGTTATGCTTCCATCACAATTGCCCAAAGATTTCTCTCTCATGACATTGACAAACTCCTTGCTCTTGTGGAGTGAATCAGCCCTGCCATATACTCCAGTTGTGTTAGCACTAAGGGTATATCATCAACTCGTTCGTTTGTAATTACGGGTTCAAATGCCATAATCCCGAACTTATACCCACTTAGTTCCTTTTGGAATATCTCTTTCAGTATACTTTTTGGCTAACTCAGAAAAAAATGGGCGAACTGGGAGTAATAATTTGAACTATAGCAATTCTGAAACTATTGTTAAAGGCAATAATCCTCTAAAGTTGGCTCGTTCTGATACTGCATGGTTGGTATTATCAGGGACAATGGCTTTGTTTGCTGTCGGAACTGCAAACGGTATAGAGCAAGGAGCGCGTCGTTACTTATTCGATATCAATCCAGGGGATGTTATATTCGGAATTCCTATAAATTTAGAAGGGAATTCTTACTCGCTGATTGCTATTGGTTACGAAGAAACTCACTTGCAAGCAGTAGATATAACAAACTGGGGACAATACAGCCTAGAGGGGAATGAAAGTTTATCTCCAATTCTCGATCGGCTGCGTCAATGGAGCGATCGCTTAGTTGCAGTTTTTGACGATACTGATATTGTTTTAGATGGAATTAAGCCAGAAGAAATTAGTGGCACAGCTGCAACCTTAGAACGCTTGCAGCAATTTCACAGCGATTTTTTGCGCTGTTTGCACGAACTAGAACACCAGGAAGAAAAAACCCGTTTTCAGCAGTTTAACGCCCGTTTGCAACTTAATCAACAAGCTAGCCAACGGGCGTTAGGGGAATTGACGAGTATTTTTCGCCCTCAAGAAGCAGAATTTCTGCAAGAAGGAACAGAATTATTAATTGCTGTGGGTGCGGTTGGTAGGACGTTGGGAATTGAAATTCGGCCGCCCGCTAGATCGGAAGATCCCAAGCGGGTAAAAGATCCCCTAGAAGCGATCGCTCGTGCTTCGCGGATTCGCACAAGGCGGGTTATTTTAAGCGGTAAGTGGTGGGAGTCTGATAGCGGCCCGTTGTTAGCATACACCGCCCAAGGCGATCGCCCAGTGGCTTTATTACCTGTAGGTAGCGATCGCTATGAAGTTTTTAGTCCTCACGAACGCCGTCGCATCCCTGTCAATATTGACACAGCCAAGTTAATTTCTCCAATTGCTTATATGCTTTATCGCCCGTTTCCCGAACGGGTACTAAAAACAGTAGATATTATCAAGTTTGCATTGCGCGGACGCAATCGAGAAATCTTGACCGTGCTAGTGTTAGGGGTTCTTTCTGCTTTGCTAGGAATGCTTACCCCCCAAGCAACAGGGATTTTGATTGATAAAGCAATTCCGGATGCCAATCGGGGAATTTTATTACAAATTGGTTTGGGTTTATTAGCAGTTAGTTTTGGGAATGCAGTTTTTAATTTAGTTCAAAATATTGCGATCGCTCGAATTGAAACTGTATTAGAGGTGCAAAACCAAGCCGCAGTTTGGGATCGGTTATTAAAATTACGAGTATCTTTCTTTCGTAAATATTCGACTGGCGACTTGCAATCTCGCGTTTCGGCGATCGCCCAAATTCACAAACTTCTCAGCAGTAACATTATCGGCACAATATTTTCTAGCTTTTTTGCACTGCTGAATTTGGGATTGTTATTTGTTTATAGCAGTCAATTAGCATTGGTAGCTTTAGCGATCGCCTTGATTAACTTATTAGCCACAACAATTTCTAGCATTTTTTCCCGCAGAATTATTAAGCCGATGCAAGAGTTACAAGGCGAGATATTCGGGCTAACAGTAGAACTTCTCAACGGCGTATCTAAATTGCGGGTAGCGGCGGCAGAAGAACGGGCATTTGCTTACTGGTCAAAAGGATTTAGCCAACAACTAAAATTCATGCTCAAAAGTACAGCGATCGCCGATACAGTAACAGTTATCAATCAAGTTCTACCAACTATTAGTTCGATGCTAATTTTTTCCTTGACTGTCGGGATTATCATGCAGAGTCAGTTAGGAGGAGGCGCAAAATTTTCCACTGGAACTTTTTTAGCATTTAATAGTGCTTTTGGGCTATTTATTGGCGGTGCAACTAAATTGAGCAATGCGATTGTTAGCGTGTTAGAAGTTGCCGTACTTTGGGAACGCGCTCAACCGATTTTAACAGAATTGCCAGAAGTGGATTTAGATAAAAGCGATCCTGGTCGATTAGAAGGCGGTGTCAAATTCGATCGCGTTAATTTTCGCTATCGAGAAGAAGGCCCTTTAACTTTAGATAAAGTATCAATTGAAGCCAAACCAGCAGAGTTTATTGCTTTAGTCGGGCCTTCTGGTAGCGGTAAATCTACAATCGTGCGTTTGTTATTGGGCTTTGAACAACCAGAAGACGGCACGATTTATTATGACGGTCAGGATCTATCGGGGTTGGATATTTCAGCGATTAGGCGGCAATTAGGAGTAGTGCTGCAAAACGGTCGCATTAATAGCGCCTCTATTTTTGAGAATATTTCTAGCGGTGCGTTAGTAACAATGGATGAAGCTTGGGAAGCAGCAAGAATGGCTGGTTTTGCTGCCGATATCGAACAAATGCCGATGGGAATGCACACAGTAATTTCTGAGGGTGGCTCGAATTTATCTGGAGGACAGCGCCAGCGTTTATTAATTGCTCGTTCTTTGGTATTAAAGCCGAGAATTTTGATTTTTGATGAAGCGACCAGTGCTTTAGATAATCGCACGCAAGCAATTGTTAGTCAAAGTTTAGAACAGTTAAAAGTAACTCGGATTGCGATCGCTCACCGCCTGAGTACAATTCGCAATGCCGATCGCATTTATGTAATTGCCGCAGGACAGGTAATGCAGCAAGGCACGTTTGATGAGTTAATGGCTCAACCTGGAATTTTTGCCGATTTGATGGCTAGGCAAGTTGCTTAATACTATTGTGAATTGTCGATGATGAAACTATCATTTCAGCTTAAACTAGGTATCTATAATTCAACAATTGGGATTTACAGCAGATTGCAAGTAAGGGGAGCGTTTGCTTTTGAGTTTGCCAAATCAACAATTGCGAACTCCAAATCAACAATTGCGTACGCCAAATCAACAATTGCGAACGCCAAATCAGCAATTGCGAACTCCAAATCAACAATTGCGTACGCCAAATCAACAATTGCGAACTCCAAATCAACAATTGCGAACGCCAAATCAGCAATTGCGTACGCCAAATCAACAATTGCATACGCCAAATCAGCAATTGCATACGCCAAATCAACAAATGAGTGCGCCGAAATAACAAATGCGTAAGCGTAGCCCACCGTAGGCATCGCCATGATTGCCACAATTTAGCTTTGTCACGCCAGCCTAACGCACCGCAAATCTTTGGTGGATGAAGTTTTTCCGACTTAGCGATCGCTCGATTTTGTAAATAATGCCAAATAATTGATTGCAGGTATAATCACAGAGATAGCTAGAAACCAAATTTAGATATGTGCGATCGCCACATCTCAAGGCGCGTTGGCGTAGCCCGCCGCAGGCATCGCCAACAAGTGATAATTTAGCATTTTTCTTTAATTAGTTAATACTAATTCTCTAAAATCCAGCAACAGATTCAAACCCTCAAATCCTTACTAGCTCGGACTTTCTTAATTACGAATTACGAATTACGAATTGGTATAAGATCATCTTTATCAATCTTCTTTCCTCACCCTTTTGCTTGAAATTATGACGCAGGATGAGTTATTGGTACTGATAGATCGCGCCGTGGCTGAGGGTTGGCAATAGTTAGACTTGTCGGGACAGGAGTTGACTGAATTACCTGTAGAAATTGGTAAGTTGCAGCAGCTTGAGTCTTTGATTTCCAGAGGCGCTCGCTAATTTAACCAATCTGACGCAGCTTGACCTTAATTCCAACAAAATAACCCAGATTCCAGAGGCGATCGCTAATTTAACCAATCTGACGCAGCTTGACCTCAGTTACAACAAAATAACCCAGATTCCAGAGGCGATCGCTTGCAAAGATATCTGGAAGTGAGCGACGAGCAGGTGTTGGGGGCGGCGGTGGCGTTGTCGATGCTGTCTCCTGTTGGGGGAGATGTCGGGAAATATGGTAATCTTGTAAATCTATTTTTTTATCTTAAGAGGATGTTCAAATGCCAGAAACACAAGTTGGAGATATTAGTATTTATTACGAGGTGAAAGGCAGTGGATATCCACTACTCATGATTATGGGTTTAAGCTTCAGCCTTTTGGACTGGGGGGATGTGTTTCTTGATGAACTGGCGAAACATTACCAAGTCATTGTGTTTGATAACCGCGATTCTGGACGTACAAGAAGTCAGTCAACAGACAACTACACCACTGCTGATATGGCAAATGATGCAGCAGGATTGCTTAATGTTTTAGGAATAGCACAAGCTCATGTTCTTGGACTCAGCATGGGTGGTATGATTGCTCAACTGTTTGCCTTGAGACATGCTAGCAAGCTTAATAAATTGATATTATCCTGCACAATGGCAGGTGGAGATTGTAGCGATTTCAATCCAAATAATCAAGGAGATTTATTGGATCTTATTTTTCCAGAATCATACTTAGCTATCTCTAATAACCGGAAAAAAGCAGAAGATTTTTTCAAAAAAACCTCACTTTATCACAGTCAACCAGATGGTTTTAGCAGACTAATACAGGCGCACAATACTCACGATACCTGTAATTTATTGCAAGGTATTAAAGCACCTACTTTAATCATTACTGGAGATAGCGATTCCGTAATTACTCCTGTAAATAGTAATATTTTGAATAGCAAAATTTTTGGTTCAGAACTCAAAATTATTAAACAAGCCGGACATGGGTTTCTTTATAGTCATACTGCTGAATTTGCAAAAATTTTGATTGATTTTTTATCGTAATTCAAACTGACTTTTCACGGGATGTGGAAAAGGTTATTTTGATGTTTCCCAAGCCCTGATTTCTCCGTTAGCTATTTTCATTAACTTAGACCTATTGAGAATTAGCCTGTGGAAAAAGCCACGCTTTTTATGGTCTTGAAGACTTGCCGTGAAAAGTCAGCAGCCTCTATCTCCTCGTTTGTAATTGTCGCACCAGCGAAGAAGAAAACCGCATCGAATATTGGCTGAAACTAATTGAAAGCTTCGGCAGACAGTCCCCTGTGATTATCGTTGGCAACAAAAAGGACGAACAACCCCTCGACATCAACCGCAAGGCATTACGCGAAAAATATCCTAACATCCAAGCGATTATCGAAACCTCCTGCCAACACAATATCGGCAACGTTGCCAACCAAGTCAAAGACAACGCCAGTCAGGAAGCCTCTAACTTCAACCAAACAAGCGGCGCAAACATCAGCGAAATTCTGCAACTAATCGGCAACCTGCGCCAAACTGCCGCCCAATTCCCGCCAGAAATCCGCGACGACATCATCATTGATATTGATGATGTAGAAGTAGAAATTCAAAAGCCAGAAAAAGAACGCAATGTACCCAAACTCAAAAAACGTCTAATAGCTTTACTAACTGCTGCTAGTGTAGCTGCTGGCGCGATCGCAGGTATGACAGACTTTGCAAATAATGTTATGGAAATAGGAAACAAATTAAATATCGAACTCAAGCTTCCTTCTGGTAAATAGACTTTTCTAACTCCAGGAGCGATGCAACCTATTCCAAATTAACAATCACGGCATAATATCAACTTGCATCTGCTGCTGCCAACGTAGCAATTCTATTTGAGATTGTGAAAATTTTTGTTATGTTCGTTCTTAGTCATTTGTCCTAATACCAATTTAATGTGAAGTTACACATATCTAGATCCCCCTAAATCCCCCGATAAATTGGGGGACTTTGATATGTTTTTCTGGTTCCCCCCTTTATAAGGGGGGCTAGGGCAGGGCTGTTTCGTTCCCGAAAAAGCGTTGAGTTACAAGCGTTTCAAGTAAAAAAATCAGGTGACTAAAAAATCTGATTGTCCAATAAAATGGTGTTTGCACTTAAATTTCCCGATTGAATTGGTAGTTTTTGTTTTTCCCACTCAAGCAAATTTCTGACTCATACTCTTGACAAAATCTTTAAGAGATCGAATGAAACAGCCCTGGGGGCTAGGTGGGATCGAATTCTATGCAGCTTTATAAAAAAAAATTGGTATAAGTAGATTGCAAATGACAAATGATATCATGTCCGCCAAATTACTCATAATAAAAGAACCCCACAAAGAACCCCACCCCCAACCCCTCCCGAAAAGCGGGGAACTCGGGGCCCCCTCTGGGGATTAGGGGCAGGGAGACAAAGCACAGCTTTGGCGGGGTGGGGTTCTTCGGGTTTAACAAGCAATCAAGCGGACATGATATGACAAATGACAAATGATAAATGATAAATGACAAATTATGCGGCTTATATTAGTTGAGGATGAAGCAGATTTAGGTGCAGCAATCAAACAAGTCCTGAGCCATGAGGCATATATAGTTGACTGGTTTCTAGATGGTAATCAGGCATGGCAATATCTAGAAACTGGCTGGACTGAGTATACCCTGGCGATTTTTGATTGGATGCTGCCTGGAGTATCGGGGATAGAGTTGTGTAAATGGTTACGCGATCGCCAATTAACTCTACCGATACTAATGCTAACAGCTAAAGACCGGATGGAAGAAAAGATTATTGGTCTAGATAGCGGTGCGGATGATTATTTAGTTAAACCGTTTGATATGGCAGAACTGTTGGCAAGATTGCGAGCATTACAACGGCGAGCCTCTTACGTCGGAGCAACATTGACACCTCAAGTCCAACCCCGACGCTTACAAGTAGGTTGTCTGACGCTCAACTACAGCACTCATCAAGTTATTCGTGAGTCTGCTCATGGTGAAAAGCAAGTATTTTCACTAACCACCAAGGAATTTCAATTATTGGAATATTTTATCAGGCATCCTAACCAAATTATCAGCCGCGACCAAATTATCAATCAACTTTGGGAAATTGGTGCAGAACCAGTTAGCAATGTTGTAGCAGCACAAATTCGCTTATTGAGACGCAAATTAGGAGAAGAAGACAGCGAATCTTTAATTGAAACTATTTATGGTGTGGGCTATCGCCTAAACGTTCATGCTGCTGATTTTTGCTAACTTGACAGCAATACTTTCAGCAAGGGTTTAAAAATATGGAACGCAATCCCATTTTCCACCAAACTCGGTTGCGGCTTGCGGCTTGGTATACCCTTGTCATGGGCGGTATTTTAGGGCTATCTAGTTTGGGAGTTTATAGTGTGGTTGCCCATACCTACTATGAAACCATAGACCAGGGATTGCAATCAGTCGCAAACGCACTCCAAAAAAGTATTGAACCGGCTTGGCAGCAACCCGGACAATTACAACGCCTTGCTAAAGAATTTTCTTTAGAATTATGTGTGGCTCAGACAAATTGTTTGGGTAAAACAACATCCCTTAAAAAATCAATCGCAGAAGCGGCGAATCCAGTTAATTACTATATCCGTTTATTGGATCGCTCAGGAAAACTTTTTGCCAGTGGAGGTATGGAATTTGACAATTTACCGATTGCCTCAACATTATATAATTGGCAAATATTAACAGATTACTCTGGCACTAGATACCGCGAAATCACTTTACCTTTGTATACTCAAAACCAGGTTTCGGGTTATCTACAAGTAGCGCGTAGTATCACTGATTTAGACCAACATCTTATTTATTTAAGATTAACTTTGGTCTTGGGATTGCCAATTTCCATGATTTTCGTTGGTTTGTCTAGTTGGTGGTTGGCAGGAAGGGCAATGCAACCTGTATATCTTTCTTACCAACAAATGCAACAATTTACTGCTGATGCTGCCCATGAGTTTCGCACACCTTTAGCAGCAATGTATTCTACTATTGAAGCTGCTATCAAGTTACAGCAAGAACCAAAAGGCAATAGTGGAATTTTAGATGTACTCAAACGCCAAAATCGGCGTTTATCACAATTAGTTGGAGATTTGCTGTTATTAACGAGGATAGATCAAAAACAACTAACAGGAGAATATCAACCTTGCTGTTTGAATGATATCATTAGCGATTTAATTGAGGAATTAGCATTTTTGGCCGTAGAGACTCAGGTCAATCTCTCTAAGCAGGTGCAAGTCTCAGAAAAATTATATGTGATGGGAAATGAAGATCAGCTTTATCGCTTAATTTCTAACTTAATTGTCAATGCAATTCAAGCGACATCTAGCGGTGGAAAAGTCACAGTTTTTTGGGAAAAAAGCGAGCTTTACGCCATAATTAAAGTTCAAGATACAGGAATTGGTATTGCCCCAGAACATCAACAGCGAATTTTCGATCGCTTCTACCGAGTAGATCGCGATGCCTACGGCGGACTGCGCCTACGCTCTCGCACCTCTGGCGGTTCGGGATTGGGATTAGCCATAGCGATCGCGATCGCTCAAGCACACAAAGGTAATATTCACGTTCAAAGTCAACCTGGGGTAGGTAGTACATTTACCGTTCGACTTCCTCTTTCACCGTGATTTATAAAAATAAATGTTGCTATTTGCAAATCTGCGATCGGCAAAGTGCGATCGCCTAAGTTTTTCCGAGCTAATTCTCGGTTGTCATATCCTCTAGGACTTACCCATTAACTTGAATTTCCACCGCATTGAGTTTTTGCATACATGCAGATCGCACATTGATCTGTTAACAAATCCTAAAAGTGCTTTGATAGTTTCTCCACAGGATGATTAAGATATAGGTATTTGACCTGACCGACATTCCTTGATGGTACAAGCCCCTAGATTCATCTATGGAGTTAATCTAAAATCCAAAATCCAAAATTCCCAAGTCCCTAGATTTATCTATGGGGTCAATCCAAAATCCAAAATCTCAAATCCAAAATTGTCTAACCGGTGTCGATACTCATGGTGCAAGACCAGATTTTGCTGAATGATTGGCATGTAATAGCGCGATCGCAAGACCTCCAACCTGGAACAGTTCTGCACAAGCGCTTATTAGGCGAAAATCTAGTGCTTTGGCATAATGGGGACAAAGTTTTAGCTTGGCAAGACCTTTGCCCTCATCGTGGCGCTCGTCTTTCTCTAGGATATGTCAACAAAGAGACTCTTGTTTGTCCTTACCACGGTTTAGCCTTTAATAGCGAGGGAAAATGTGTACTAGTTCCGGCTAATCCCGAACAATCGCCCCCCGCTCAAGCTTGTGTTAAAACTTACCAAATTCAAGAGCGTTACGATCTGCTCTGGGTTTGTTTAGGGACACCAAAACAAGACATAGCTCCGTTTTCTGAGTGGTACGATCCGGTCTATCAAAAGATTTTCTGTGGCCCTTACTACTATCACTCTAGCCCTTTGCGGGTGCTGGAAAATTTCATCGATCCGGCACACTTCCCAATTTTGCATTCGGGATTATTTGCTCACGCCAGTCATCCTGAGTTGACGCACTATGAATTAGAGTCTCTTCCAGATGGGATTAGTTTCAAATGTGGTTTGTGGGAACTAGATTTTAATTCCGGTAATCCTCTGTCAGCACCACTGATTTTTAACACTTACGATTACCGCATTTTCCGTCCGCTAGTGGCATACTTTAAACTTGGGCCTGGAGATCGTCGTTTAAATATCTTCTATACAATTACGCCAGTTGATGAAGATGAATGCGTGGCGCAATATTGGTTAATGGTAAATAGTGTCCGCGAATTAAAAGTGGAAGTATATCTAGATATTCAAAATCAAGTTGCGAGTCAAGATATTGCCATTGTCGAGTCCCAGCAACCCCGACGCTTACCTTTAGATTTGCAAGCAGAAGTACATTTATCGAGCGATCGCTATTCCATAGCATACCGAAAGTGGCTCAAACAACAGGGTGTTACTTTCGGCACTATTTAGAACCTGCGATGCTTGTCATTATCTATGATTAAGAAAAAATATTTAGATAATATTGGTTTAGAAGCTAACCCCCTGAAAAAGTTTAAAAAACGGGAGATTAGACCTGCCTTAAAAATAGGGACTGGGGACTGGGGAAGAGATATTTTTATTGTTCCTTGTGAGTTCCACTCATGGAGTTTTTTGCATAAGTCGAATAGGTTAAAGGGGAAAGGGGAATAAAAAACCGTAAAAATTCAGTCCTTCTGAATTTAGAAGTCAGAATAGTTAAAGAATCAAAGTCAGATTTGGTAAATGAATCTCTTAGTTATACTAATACTCTTTATAAATTCTGACTTCTGACTCCTGGGTGCTGAATTCTTACAAAAAACCTTTAACCGCAAACCTATTCCCCTTTTCCCCAAACTCTTCAAGGTTAATTTTGGAGATTTATCGATCCACAAGTGTTAGTTTTAAAGGATACAATGGCTCATATCCATTTAATTGCCAAATTCTAAATACCAAGACAGCAGCTACAGTTAACCACACACAAGAAAATGATAAAGTCATTCCTGCTATAGGATTAGTTTGCCAATAAATTGCCGTCACTACTACAGCAGATAACCAAGGGCCTAAAATAACTACAGGTACAGCAGCACCTAATCTCCGTTCTACAGTAAAAATCGTATTCCAAGTATCCCCTAAAGCCAGATGTACCACAAACAAAATTAAAGGCAACACTAAAAACTGGTGATTCATTTGCTGCCAAACCAATACAGAAGAAATTACCCGCAAAACAGCAATTATCATCCAAACTATGGGAAATGCTAAAGGTGGAGGCGACCATCTTGGTCTGATTACCTGGTCATAGGTCTGACGAGAACGGGTATTATCTAAAAGAGAAAAAATTCGAGAACGGATGCTTAATAGAGCAAAAAATAATCCAGCCAATAAAGTGCTAAACCAACTGGGAAAAAAAGAATTGTTATCAATCAACATTACTAATTTTTCCATTCCCAACAACACGAGAATCATAACTAATATTTGTAAGATAGTCCCTAGTGTATAAACTAAAACTGCCTTGATATCTAGTTCTTGTGTAGTAGCTATTGATGTGTTTAGAGACTGTGGTTTATTCCCAGGTTTGACTCCCATTACTGTATTCACAAACTGTTCAACTATTCCACTATTCTTGGATTTATTCATAATGAAGAAATGGCGCGTAGTTGGTAATTAGTAGTAATAAGTCATTATATGATATTCTAATAGTTAAAAATAATTTGGTTAGGCTCTTTTAATATCAGAGTTTATAAGTTCCGAATCTAATGTACAGTTTTTTGTAAGTGGTGTTGAGGAAAAAACGTGGAATTTCAGAAGTTCTTGTATATTTTTACTCTAGTAAATATTGCTACGTTTGCTCTGAGTGTACCTGTATTTGCTCAAATCACACAGGCTCCCTTTAATTCTGCACAGTCAAGTTGTCGTGCAACTAAAGTAAGTACTCCAGTTTTCAAAGAACCTTCAACATCATCCCATGCTATCAGAATCTTGTCGGCAAAAACAAAGATTACTTTAGCATATATACCAGTTAGTGGAGATAGATTTGTCAGAATTAAAGCTCCGACTTCAGGGTTTATTCAAACTGCTGTACTGAAATTTTGTCAGTCGAATAACAACGCTCAAAATATATCGAGTAAACCTACTATTGGCAGTGTATGTCGGCAAATTGTACGACAGGAAACTATACGTCGCCAACCAAGTACAAGAGAACCTTTTATTACAACACTTTCGCCAAATACAGTTGTGTATGTGAACTTGGTTACAGGTAATATAGTTAAGTCATACAAATCTGAGAATTATATTTGGGTAGAAATCGACCTTTCTAGAAGTTTTCCTGGAGAATTATCTGGTAATGGTTGGATAGTCAACACTGACTTAGTGAATACTCCTGGATTAAGCAGTCTGGCTTATTGTAGTTAAGTATCTAGGCATAAATAAATTTCAAGTTTGTAGTCAAGACTAAAGTCTTGATAATCCTTGCTTTGAATGATAAATCGCTCACTACAAACTAGGAGTTTATTTTATATTAGACTTCTTGGCATTTGTTGGGGAAAGGGTAAGGGGTAAAGGGGAAAGGGTAAGGGGGAAAGGAATAACAAAAAACCTTTAATATGCAAACATGCACCCTTTACCCACGAGAGTGCAAAAGTTACTTTTGCCAAGAGACTCCATGAGTGGAACTCACAAGGAACAATAAAAATATCTCTTCCCCAGTTCCCAGTCCCCATTACCCCTTATCCCCAGAGGGAACCCCACCATCCCCAGTCCATATTTCGGATCAGTTACAACACTAATTTTGATGGATCTAGAGCAAGGGATGATTCATTGACTAAAAAGAGGGAAAGGGGACCCCACCTTCTCCTTTACCCCAGTACAGTTCAGTTAAGCTTTTTTCTCTCCCCTGCTTCCCCTGCCTGCCTTAACAGATAAATTTGCTTAACCCAAGCGTATTGCCTTTTACCCCAAACCCTTGCGAAGCGTTTTTACTTCAAGCCCATAACTAAAGTTATGGTGTTCCCTTTCCCCTTTCCCCTTTAACCTTTTCCCTGCCCGAAGGGCGTTGCCCTGCCCGAAGGGCGTTGACTTCAAACGGGAGGATCTACAGTAAAACTCTGGACAATCAATTGTCAGGCAGAAATACATCGCGCATTTCGATGGATATCGATGTCATTCCCGAATTAATCTGTGCTGAAAAATTTTTTCGCAATCGTAACTATTTCCCCTAGTTCTCCCCTATTTATTCCTAAATTTAAATCAGAAAAGCAGAGAACACCGCCCCAAACAAGCGCGCAATCTCTGCCGTATAAATAAGTCAATAAAAATGGAGAACAAATCTATGCTACACCAAATTAAAGAATTGCTGCAAAACACACAATTACAACAGCAAGTAAAAGCAGCAGCTAACCAAGCAGAAGCTATCAAAATGATAGCGATCGCGAGTGCAGAAAAAGGTTATAACTTCACAGTTGAAACTATTTCTCAAATGCTGGCAGAATTAACCTTTGTGGACTCCAATGAACTGAGTGAAGAAGAATTACTTAGTGTTAGTGGTGGAATGATGGCTGATAGTGCGCCTAAGCTATGTCATACAGCTAGCTGTGGTGGCGGACACGCAGGCTGCTGCTAAAAACGGTATGTAGCTTCTGTTTTTCTTTGGCATTGTAACCACCACAGGTCAGGTTGCTTTTCTAAAAGAGCTTTTTAGATTCAACATCTCCAATATTTTAATTTGGATAATTTCCATACCTGATAGTGAAGTTCAATGCCAAAGAGATGCTGTATAACAAATTCCCTCTTTGCTCCTTTTTTCAAGGAAAAGAGAGAATCTCATAAATAATTACCACCAATAGGAGAATACAATTATGTTGTCACAAATTAAAAGCCTACTTGAAAACACTCAACTACGTGAGAATATGCAAGCAGCAGTTAGCCAAACAGAAGCTATCAAACTATTGCTAATTGCCAGTACAGAAAAAGGTTATAACTTTACAGTCGAAAGCGTAGCTCAAATACTGGCAGAGTTGACCTTTGTGGACTCCAACGAACTGAGCGAAGAAGAATTACTCAGTGTTAGCGGCGGGATGATGGCTGATAGCGCACCCAAACTATGTCATACAGATTCCTGCGGTGGTGGACACGGTGGTTGCTGTTAAAACAAGTATGTAGCTTCTTCTGTTTAAGATTTTAGCCTTTACAGGTATTGCTTTCCTAAAACAACTTTTTAGAGCAATTTTACCGAAATTTATCCATATATTTGGTTGGCAATTTCAACACCTGGGACTGAGGTTAAATACAAAATTAGATGCTGCATAACAGATTTATTATTTGCTCTTTATATGAAAGTAAAGAGCAAATTTCATTCATAATTTCCACCAAATTTAAGAAAATATAAGTAGACTTAAACCCTCCTGCCTTCTGCCTTATCCCATTGATACTTCCCACCATGAGAAATCCAGCTATGGTTCAACAAGTTGTTCGCTTATCTCAACAGAAAATATCAGACAATTTCAGGGCGATCGCTGCCAATGCTAGCTTTATCTGGGAACGTCTTGATGAAAGCAGATTTGCGATTAATGGCGATCGAGTCAACGAACAAGAAATTAACCGTCGGCGCGATCGCTGGTGCGAAGTTGCAGCAGAAGGTAAATTGGATACATTGCACAAACGCTTACAGTGGGAAGGGCTAGACCTCGATACTGTTAGTTCCAAATTGGGAACCATCGAGTTGCTTGGCGATCGACCTTTGCCTGAGTGGGCAGAAACCTTGCAGCAAATCATCCAAACCGCTACAGGATTCAATTCTGCAACCGAAGTATTTCTACCAATCGATTCACAAAATCCGATCGCCTTTGAAGATATCCTTTTGCCTGCTATTTTGGTAGCCAGACAGCAATTACTGACTCGGTGCAGCAGTCAATTCACCCACGAGTCTCTTCCCTTATCGATTCTTTCCC
Source organism: Nostoc sp. ChiSLP03a (assembly GCF_034531215.2). NCBI lineage: Bacteria > Bacillati > Cyanobacteriota > Cyanophyceae > Nostocales > Nostocaceae > Nostoc > Nostoc sp. ChiSLP03a. The sequence continues at coordinate 3,106 of NZ_JAVRBQ020000141.1, read as the reverse complement.
ACGACGCTTACAATTCTCTAGAACGTGGTCTACTCCTACGATTAGCAGGACTTTGCACTAAGACATTAGATTTTGAATTTTCTCAGGTGCGTCCCTTTGGTCAAAACTTGCTCGGTTTGCTGGGGCTGGAAACAGAAAACAATAATACTCATTACACCAAGTTTGTCAATCAACTCCTAGAAGATGGAATGCTAACATTCTTCCAGAAGTATCCAGTTCTCGGTCGGTTAGTGGCAACAGCAGTCAATTTTTGGGTTGAGTTTACTGCTGAATTTCTCGAACGTTTAGTTGCAGATAGGACAGATATTCAACGAACTTTTGATGAAAAAATTGTTCCATTTTCTCAAAACAAAGTTACCGAAATTCAAACATCCATTTCCGATCCGCACAAACGCGGACGAACGGTGATTTTGCTCACCTTTGAGTCTGGACTTAAACTTGTTTATAAACCTAAAGATTTAGGATTAGAAGTTGTCTTTAACCAATTTTTGGATTGGTGCAATCAACACAGCAATCTTTTAGATTTTAAAGTCATTCAGGTGCTGGAACGGAACGGTTACGGTTGGGTAGAACATGTTGAACAGTTGCCTTGTGTTGATGAAGCAGCTGCGAAACGATTCTATCAGCGTTCTGGGATGTTGTTGTGTGTGCTTTATGCTCTAAGAGCCACAGATTGCCATTACGAAAACTTAATTGCCAATGGCGAACATCTGGTGCTGATTGATATGGAAACGCTGCTGCACCACGAACCGAATCTCATTGAAGACTCACCACTTACCCAAGATTTGGAAACAACCGCCACACAACAATTTTGGGATTCCGTACTCCGCACCGGACTTTTACCGCGTTGGGACTTTAGTGGCGATCGCAGTGTCGCTTATGATATTAGCGGACTAGGCAGCACAGATCCCCGACTATCTCGCCGGAAAGTGCCGCGCTGGCAGAACATTAATACAGATAATATGCATCTGTCCTCTGAGTCTGTAACCTTGCCGATTGGAAAAAATGTGCCGTGCTTGGATGAAGTTGTTCTATCTCCAAACGATTATCAACTAGAAATCACCACTGGGTTTGAGCAGATGTATCGCTTTTTAATGGCGCACAAAGATTTCTTAATTTCACGCCAAAGTTTGTTATCTGCTATGCAAAATCAGCAGGTGCGCTTTATCTTCCGCAACACCCGCATTTATGGCATCATCCTTCAAAAAGCTTTAGCACCCGATTACCTCAAACACGGTGTAGATTACAGTATTCAACTCGATGTTCTCAGTCGTGCTTTTCTAGTTGCTCAAAATAGACCGAACGCTTTTCCTGTTTTGAGCGCAGAACTCCGAGCAATGGAACAATTGGATATTCCCTTCTTCACGGCTAGCGCTGTGGTTGATGAACTAAGTTTAAACGGTTCTTCTTCCATTCCCAATTACTTCAAGCAATCCAGTTATCAAGACCTGCTCAACCAGTTACAATCTCTGGATGAAACCGACCTAGCTCGACAAGTAGCGATTATTCAAGGCTCCTTCGATGCTAAGATTGCAACCACCTTCAGCCGCCAAGGTGGGCAATGGCAAGGCGAATCGTTACCGTTGCTAAATTCGGAACAATTGATTGCCGAAGCCAAGGAAATCGCCACTCAACTGGAAACCAGAGCCATTTCTGACCCTGATGGCAGCGTTAACTGGATTGGTTTAGACTTTGTGCCTCGCGCCGAACGATATCAACTGCAAGTATTGAACAATTGTCTCTCTGACGGACGCTCTGGAGTTGCCTTGTTTTTAGCCGCACTAAGTCAAGTAACTGATGATTCCCGTTACCGCGATTTAGCATTGAGAACAGTGCAATCTCTGCGTCGCCAAATCCACACCATCGATCCCGAAACTTGGGAACGCATGGCTCGTTTCATGGGTGTTGGGGGTGCAACAGGTTTAGGATCGATGATCTATAGCTTAGTGAAAATTAGCCAATTCCTCAACGATGCAACGCTGTTGTCAGAGGCTCAAGTATTAGCGGATTTGATGACACCAGAACTAATTGCTGCCGACGAACACTTGGATATTATGAGCGGAGCAGCTGGGGCAATTTTAGGCCTATTATCCTTGCATCAAGCCACAGGAGAAGCAACCGTTTTAGAAAAAGCGATCGCCTGTGGACAACATTTAATCAACCGTCAAGTTAGCCACAACGGTGCGCCCAAAGCTTGGCATACTTATTGGGACAAGCCCTTAACTGGCTTCTCTCATGGAGCCGCAGGTATCTCTTATGCCTTGCTCAGACTTTATGCCGCCACCTCAGAGGGCAAATACTTACAAGCAGGTTTAGCAGGAATTGAGTATGAGCGTAGCGTCTTTTGCCAGTCCACTGCCAACTGGCCCGACTTCCGCAGAATGGGACAACCAGGACAACCTGACTTTGCAAATAAGTGGTGTCATGGTGCAGCCGGCATTGGTTTGGGACGCTTAGGCAGTTTGAGAATCGTAGAAACGCCAGAAATTCAACAAGAAATTGAAATTGCTCTCCAAACTACTCAGAATTTTGGCTTACAAGCGATCGATCACTTATGCTGTGGTAACTTCGGTCGGGCGGAAGTGCTGTTAGTCGGTGCAAAAATCTGTTCCCGTCCAGATTGGCATCAAATTGCTCACCAGAATGCAACAAATGTTGTGGCTAGAGCCAAGCGAACCGGAGCTTATCAACTGTTCCCCAACTTACCCAATTCTGTATTTAATCCTGGCTTTTTACCCGGTATATCTGGAATTGGTTATCAATTGCTGCGTCTGGCTAACAATAATTTGCCTTCGATATTATTGTGGGATTGAGCTTGTTGTTCATACCCAAAAACCGCTTTTGACCACACCCTATTAGTTTACGCTAATAGGGTCAGAACTAACCCTATCAAGGTGTTGGCTGCTGATAAAAGTCCAAAAGCTAGTCATCTCAAAATTTTAAAGTTCTGCTGGTTCCTGTGTGACTTATACCAATTTAATGTGAAGTTGCACATATCTTGATCCCCCTAAATCCCCTTAAAAAGGGGGACTTTGATAGATGTTTTTCCGGTTCCCCCCTTTTTAAGGGGGGTTAGGGGGGATCGAATTCTATGCAGCTTTATAAA